>CAMYJM010000083.1 GCA_947258635.1 uncultured Acidimicrobiaceae bacterium | reverse complement strand
CGACCGAACCCGACCCGTCAAAGACCACAGGTGCACCTACGGCCCCCGTGTACGGCCCGTCGGCGTCCGCCGTCGGCGGAACGTTCGGGGCCGGATCGATGGTGGCCGTCGACGTCGCCGTATCGGTCAGGCCGCCGTCGTCCGTGACCGTCAAGGTCACTGTGTAAGTCCCCTCCGCGGCGTAGGTGTGGCTCGGCGCCACGCCGGTGCCGGTTCCCCCGTCGCCAAAGTCCCACTCGTAGGAGACAATCGTGCCATCCGTGTCGACCGAACCCGACCCGTCAAAGACCACGGGCACACCTGCGGTCCCCGTATAGGCGCCGTTGGCGTCCGCCGTCGGCGGAACATTGGGGACCAGCGTGATAGTCGCGCTCGATGTGTCCGTGTCGGTAGCGCCTTCGTCATCGGTCACGGTCAAGGTCACCGTGAATGTCCCGTCCGTGGCGTAGGCATGCGTCGGTGCAACTCCGGTACCGGTCGACCCGTCACCGAAGTCCCAGTCATAGGAGACGATCGTGCCGTCGGTGTCGAACGAACCCGACCCGTCGAAAACGATGGGAGTACCCACCGTGGCGCCGTAGGGGCCGTTGGCATCGGCAGTCGGTGGAACGTTCGGCGCCGGATCGATGACGGCACTCGACGTTGCCGTGTCGGTCAGTCCACCGTCATCGGTCACCGTCAACGTGACCGTATACGTTCCGGCCGCGACATATGTATACGCGGGCATCATCCCGGTACCCGTGCCGCCGTCACCGAAGTCCCAGTCATAGGCAACGATCGTGCCATCCGGATCGACCGAACCCGACCCGTCGAACAAGACGGCAGTGCCGGCAATCCCCGTGTAGGGCCCGTTGGCGTCAGCCGTGGGGGCGACGTTGGCGGCGCCGATCACTGCGCTGGACGTGTCGCTGCCGGTGAGGCCACCGTTGTCCGTCACCGTCAGGGTCACCGTGTAGGTACCCGCCGCCGCGTAGGTGTGGCTCGGCGACACCCCGGTGCCGGTTCCCCCGTCACCGAAGTCCCAGTCGTAGGAAACGATCGTGCCATCCGAATCCGCAGATGCCGACCCGTCGAAGGTCACGGCCACCCCGACCGTCCCGGTATACGGGCCATCGGCGTCCGCCGTGGGGGCGACGTTGGCGATGCAGTCCGGATCGGCCCCATCCCTCAAACCGTCGCCGTCGTTGTCCAGGTTGTCCGCACAGGGGTCGGAGACATTCACGTCACTCCGTGCGTAGTAGATGGGCGCCACACTCTCATCGAGAACGGTTGTCGTGCCGTGACAAGCCACACACTCGCTGATCCCGGCCCGATTGTGGCGGTCACGCAACCCGTAGGCGCTCGACTTCGCCAGCCCGGCGATGGGGAACCCTCGGTGATTGGCGCCGATGGTCTCGCCGTACTCGTTGCCGTGGCACCCGGCGCAACCGCGTTGTCCCGTCGCACTCCACAAGGTCAGCGGATTGTCGCGTCCCGAACCGGTGTGGCACAGGTTGCAGGTTCCCGTCACCTGCGGGAGACTATTCCCCACGTGCAAGTCATGGAGTGGGCCGCGGTCAACAAAACCGCTATGGCAACCAGTGCAGTAACCGGCATCCTGGGTCGCAGCATCGTGGTAGCTCTCGAACGCTCCGACCCCGTTTCCGCCTACTGTGAGCAAGAGGGTGAGCGCCGCCAGTGTCAGCGCCGCGAGTAGACCCGCTGCGATCTCCCAGCGCCCGCTCGACCCGAGTCGCTCCTTCGCCCGCGACAAAACGCCCACGACTGACTCCTCACCTCTCGTGCCCCGCAAGGATCACTCCTCGCACTCCGTTGCCCTGTGCTCCCGATCGCACCCACGGAAGCGACATAGGTCCATATTGATCGGCGGCCGCGCCGGGAAACAAGGGCCGTAGGTCCCTAACTGGCCTCTGGGCGATTCCAGATATGACCAGGAATTCCCGAGATGCGTGGCGCCGGGGCGTAGCCTGGGGGGATGCGCTTCATCGTCGTGGCCGACTCCCACATCCGGTTCCCCGACGATGATGTCGCCACCTTTCCGTCCAACGCTCTCATGGTGGGCCGCAGTCGGTGGGTCGTGGAGCTATGCAATCGGATCGAGCCGGCATTCGTCATCCACCTCGGCGACATCGTCCATCCGCTGCCGGTCGAGGATGAACACGAGCCGGCGGTCCAACTCGCCGCCGCCGTCTACTCGCAGCTCGACGTGCCGATCCACTTCGTCCCCGGCAACCACGACATCGGAGACAAGCCCGAAGCCCTGGTTGCCGTCCCCGCGGTCGCCGCGGAGAACTACGCCGTTTTCGAGCGCTACTGGGGCCCTCCCCACAGGTCCTTCGATGAGAACGGTTGCCATTTCGTGATCGTCGACACACCGTCGCTCAACTCCGGGACGGCCCGGGCGGCCGCTCAACGAGCCTGGCTCGATCAGGACCTGGCCACCGCTCATGGGGCCGGGCAGCGCATCTTTCTGTTCACCCACTATCCCCCGTTTGTCCATGACGCCGCCGAGGACGAGCACTACGACAATCTCGGGGAACCGGCCCGCCGCTGGTTGCTCGACACCCTGGTGCATCACGAGGTCGAGGCAGTGTTCTCCGGCCACGTCCACAACTTCCTCTACAACCATCACGAAGGGACCGACATGTACGTCGCGCCGGCGACGGGCTTCGTTCGCCCCGATTACTCGGAGTTGGCCGCGATCCCCCCCGCGAGCGAGGGCGGACGGGATGATCCGGCCAAGCTGGGCCTCTTCGTCGTCGACGTGACGGCCGATGGGCACATCGTCACCCCGGTGCGCACGTTCGGTGCGGTCGACGTCGATGCCCCAACACCACGGACCGCCGAGGCGGTGTGCACCTCGGGCTGGCGCAGCCCGATCGGCGTCACGCTCCGCCACGGATGGATGAGCGACGTCGCCTTTCCGACATCGGGGCTCGATGAGTTCCGCCGCAAGACGATCCGCAACGATGCCCTGCTCCCCGCCCTGTGGGAAGCCCGCATCGGCGAAGTGCGAGTTCCCGCCGGCGACCTCGCCACACCGGCCGGCCGGGACCGCCTCGGCCAGCTCCATCGGCGCGGGATGAGCTTCACCGTGAGGTCCGCCGGAGTGCCGGACGCCCGCACCATCTCCCGAGTGGCTGCGGCGCGGTCGGAACTGGCGCGATGGGAGATCGTGGCTCCCCCGTCGAAGTCTGCGGCGGTTATCGCGGCCCTTGCCGACGCACCAGAAGGGCTCCCGCTTGCCATCGCACCCCTGGTCCCCCTCGGATCGCCGGGAGGCGCAGTCCATCACTTCGTCACTTCCGGCTTCAGCCCGCACGACGAGGCAACACTCGAGGCGCTGCTGGCGTTAGACGCCGCCGGACTGATCGGAGAGCTCGTCTTTCGGGTGGCCCCGGGAGAGGCGATAGCCCCGGCCATAGCCGAGGTCGCGGACCGGGCACGGGCGGCGGGGAGGGGGGCGATCGCCAACATCGAGCTGCCCCGCGCCGGCGAGAGCATACCCTTCGACGACGACGCCGCTGTGGCGGATCGAGTAGAAGAAGCCGCCCGCGCTGCCCGCGACTTCCCGGAGGTCGCCGTCTTCCTCGACGGCTTCGTCGATCACGACCGCAGCTACTACCCCCGCCACGGGCTCATCGACCGCCGCTTCAACCCCCGCCCGGCGCTGCACCGGCTCGTTGCCATCGCGTCCGAAGCGGCACCCGCCGGTGGATCCACCCCGCCGCCGACGCTCTAACGTGGCTGACGGGCCCGACGACTCCGATCGCCCGGACAGCATGTCGATGAAATCCTCCATAGATCCGCTGCGCATCAGGCACTTCCGCGCGCTGTGGACGGCCTCGGTGTTCTCGAACATCGGGACGTTCCTCCATGCGGTTGCCGCCTCATGGGCGATGCTCGAGCTCACCGGTTCGCCGTTGTGGGTGGGGTTGATGGCGGCCTCGTCCACGCTGCCGCTGCTCTTCCTGGCACTCCCGGCCGGAGCTATGGCCGACCTGGTCGACCGGCGCCGGATCCTGTTGATCGCGCAGTCGGTCATGGGCGTCGCCGCCGTCGCCATGGCCGTCTTCTGGTACCTCGACATCATCAGCCCGGGTTTGCTGCTCGGCCTCGGGTTGGTCCTCGGAGCCGGGCTTGCTCTCAACCAGCCTGCCTGGCAGGCAATGGTGCCGGACCTGGTGCCCCGCGGAATGGTGGCCGACGCAGTCGCCCTCAACTCGGTGGCCTTCAACGTGGCCCGGGCGGTCGGTCCCGCCCTCGGCGGGGTGATAGTTGCCACGAGCGGCCCCGGCCTCGCCTTCGCCCTCAACGCGGTGTCGTTTCTGGGAGTGATCGTGGTCGTCTGGACGTTCCGACCGGCGACAGCGAGCGCCCTCGGCAGCGAGCCCGTCGGGAGCGCCATTGCGGTAGGGCTGCGCTATGCCCGGCACACTCCGCCGTTCCGCAAGCTGCTCGGGATCGCGGCCGGCTTCGCCGTCACGAGCGCAGTCGTGCAGTCGCTGCTTCCGAACCTCACGGCCGATGCGCTCGACTCCAATGCCACCACATACGGTTTCCTCCTGGGCGCCATGGGGGTGGGGGCTCTCATCGGGGCGTTCACCCGCCGTTACGGGTTGGATCGTCTCAGCGGCGCGATGGTGCCGGTGTCGATCGCCATGTTCGGAGTGGCCGGAATCATCACCGGCGTCTCCCGCCTGATTCCATTGACCGCGGCGGCGCTGGTACTCGCCGGGGTGTGCTGGGTGTGGTCGCTGGCGACGCTCAACGCCACGGTCCAGCTGATGAGCCCGCAATGGGTCCGGGGCCGCGCTATGAGCCTCTACTCGCTGGCCTTCGTCGGCTTCCTCCCCATCGGCTCGATCATCGGCGGCGGCCTCGGCAATGTCATCGGCGCCGCCGAATCGATCGCCGTCATGTCGGTCGGCACCGTGATCCTCGGCTTGACCTTCACTCGCGTCGGAATCCCGGGCCTCGGCGACAGCGTTCCGGGCGAACCTCCCGCCGACTGGGTGACCCAGCCGCACGCCGAGCACCACCGGGGTGGGCCCGTTATGGTGATCAACACCTGGGTGATCCGCCATGCCGAGCTCGCCGAGTTCCTCACCGCGATGAACGACTTGCGCCGCGTTCGGCTCCGCACCGGGGCCTATGAATGGACTCTCTACCGCAACGCCGAGGACCCGCATCGCATGTCGGAATTCATGCTGTTGACGTCGTGGCAGGACCATATCCGCCAGCATCACCGTATCGATGCGGCCGCCGTCGAGGTGATTCGCCGCGCCAGCGGCTTCGATCGAACCGGCCGCCCCCAGACCCGCCACCTGGTCGCCGTCTCGGTCGATCCGGAGCGGCTGCCGGAATGGGAACAGCTGCTCGCCGTGCACGACGACCTTCACGCCAGCGACGGGTCGATCCCGCTCGATAAAGACGACGCGGTCAAGGTGCCGCCGCGGGGCTAGCCGCCGGGCTGAGGCCCGACGGCGCAACTCCGACGCGGCTCGAGGTCCACTAGCTTGAGCCGGAGGAGAACAGTATGGAGCAACCGACCCGACTCATCATCAAGGCCGTGCTCGACTCGAGCGCCGCCGCAGGCCGCTGGACGGCGGCTATATGAGGACCGTCCGCTGGGGCATTCTGAGCACGGCCACAATCGGTATGGCCAAGGTGACGCCGGCGATCCAGCGGGCGGCCAACTGTGAAGTCGTTGCGATCGCGTCGCGCCACAGCGACCGAGCTGCCGCCGCGGCGCGCCGGCTCGGGATCGAAGCCTCGTACGGCGGCTACGAACAGCTGCTCGCCGCACCAGACATCGATGCCGTATACATCCCGCTCCCCAACGACATGCACGCCGAATGGACAACGAAGGCTGCTGCCGCCGGCAAACACGTGCTCTGCGAGAAACCCCTCGGACTGACGGCCGCCGAGGCAAGGACGATGGCGGATGCGTGCCGCGGCGCCGGCGTGAAACTGGCCGAAGCCTTCATGTACCGCCATCACCCCACCTGGGTCGAGGCGCGACGGCTTCTGGCCGAAGAAACCGTCGGCGAGCTGCAGGCCGTGCAGAGCTGGTTCAGCTACTACAACGACGACCCGGCCAACATCCGCAACCGCCTCGAGAACGGCGGCGGCGCCGTCATGGACATCGGCTGTTACAACATCAACCTCTCCCGGATGCTGTTCGCCGCCGAGCCGGTTCGCATCGCGGCCGCCGTGCGACGCGATCCGGTGATGGGCATCGACACCCTCAGCTCGGCCGTCCTCGAATTCTCCGGCGGCGGCCAGGCGACCTTCACCTGCTCCACCCGGGCGGCGCCATATCAGCGGGTTCACATCATCGGCGATGCGGGCCGTATCGAAATGGAGATCCCGTTCAATATCCCCCCTGATCGCGAGACGCGGATCTTTGTCGCCCGCGGCGGCGAGGCGCCGGAGACAATCACGTTCCCGCCCGCCGACCAGTACACGATCCAGGCTGACCTGTTTGCCCGGGCCATCATCGAGGACACCGCGGTGCCCGTCCCCATCGACGATGCCATCAACAACATGGCCGCGATCGAGACGATCCTCGCCACTGACTGAGGACCACCCTCTTTGAGAAGGCCGCGACCGAGACCCCACGCACCTACTCGGCGCCGAGCAGGCGAACTTCGAGCCTAGAGATTTTGCGGTCGACGAACTCGTAGCGGTCTTCGCCCTGCACCGGTTCGGGAAGCGCCGGAGAGCGGCATTCCCAACGGGTTCGCGCCGAAGCACCGTCGACTTCGACTTCGATCACTTCGAGTTCGAGGCCGGGGAGTGGAAACTCCCAGCCCCGGCGGAGCCGGTCGCGGATCGGCGCCTTGCCGACTGCTGGCTCTCCCCCGATGAACGGCTCGACATACACCGCATCGTCGGCGAACAGATCCATCATCTCGGTCTCGGCCGCGGCGCCCCTCCGCATCGCGGCGAAGTAGCTGTCGATTACTTGGCGATTGCTCATGACCCGCTCTCCTCACTCATGTTCTAGCGTGTCGCCATGGTTGATGACGTCACCAGGGCCCAGGTGCGCGCACTGCTGGATGCGATTCGGGATCGGCCCACCGAGCTGCCGCTCACGGAATTGGTGGAGCTGACGGGGCGCCCCGTCCAGATAGCGGTGGATCGCGCCGCCGACGAGCCGGTCGTGTTCGTCTCCCCGAAGCGGGATCCTCGCTTTGAGGAGCTGTCGCCCCGCGAGTTCGAAGTGGCGACCCTGGTGGCGGCCGGGTTCAGCAATCGGCAGATCGCCGACACGCTCTTCATCTCGGTGGCAACCGTGAAGGACCACGTCCACGCCATCCTGCGCACCGCCGAGCTCTCCTCGCGCTCCGAGGTCGCCGCCGCCTGGTACGGGCAGCTCTAGGCGCCTGTGCCGTCAGATCCCCTTGCTCCAGCGTGGCGTCGCCATGCCCACCTCCGGCTCCCCAGCAAGCAGTGGCCCGGCCTTGGCCATGTACTCCGCGAACCACGGGGCGGCGGCGTTGGCTCCCATCGCCTCGCCGTCGCGATAGATCTCAAACAGATAGAACGCATCGGGATCGTGCTGGTCGGCGCTCCACACGACGACTTCCTGGGCGTCGTTCTCCTCGGCGCGCGGGGCCAACATCTCGCGATAGAGGTCGAATAGCTCGTCCCGCTTGCCGGGTTGCGCTTTGGTCTTGACGATGAGGGCGATCTCACCCATTGCGTACTCCCATTCGCTCGGGTGCTTCAACCGTATCGGCCGGCATCGGCAGCGGGAATCCATCAAAGGTTGGGTTTGCACCACAGGATGTGAGCCATCCAGGGTTGCCCGCACCAAGCCGCTACTCGATCGGCCAGACGATCTCGGTGTCCCGGTCCGCCATCGGGGTCTCATCCGGGTCGGAGAGGTAGACCTCACGGGGAGCTCCGCGAGAGACGGCATTGGCCCCCACCCAGGCCTCCAGCTGGGCGAACGTCTTCGGGATATCCATGTAGGCGCCGTGGTGAGTCAGTACCGCTTCCCTGCCGGCCGACAGGGTGCCCATCTGCACCCCCGCGAGGTCAACCGGCGCCGCCACTTCAAAGCCGACCTCGATGTCGGTCTCGTCCCTCGTGAACGAGTGATACCGCGCATACGGGGCGCCGCGCACCTCGGCACCCGCAGCGACAAGTTGCTCTCTCAACCGCTGCGCGCCTAGCCCGATCGTCATCCCGATGTCGTGGGGATGGATCACCTGCCGCTGCATGGCAGTGAGGCGTTCCGGGCAGTCACGAATCTCAGGTGTCATGGCGAGAAGATAGCGCCAGCAGATCGGCCCCGCCCCCCTCTGCTCTTGCGTACATCGCCGCCCATATATGTGCCGCCAGATCCGCAAGAACGGGAGTGAGTACGGACTCGATTT
>CAMYJM010000082.1 GCA_947258635.1 uncultured Acidimicrobiaceae bacterium | reverse complement strand
GACATCACCGAGCACCGTGCTTCCGTTGCGCCCCGAGCCGAGTATGTAGAGGACTTTGGGCTTGTGGTCGGTCATCTGGTCGGTCTCCCCGCGGCGCGGCGGCTCGGTCATGCTTTGCCGTCGGGGAAGGGTAGCGACCCGGATTCGTGAGTTGAGACCGCGCCGCGGCGCATGGTCGCCAGATAGCTGATACCCGCCATGAGCGGGAAGAAGACGTATTGGAAAGCCCGCTGGCCCACGTTGAAGGCGGCGACCGTTTCGGAGGCGACTCCACCGAGCGCGAGCAGACCCACGAAGCCGAGGTCCATGATGCCGAGACCGCCCGGCGTGAAGGCGACGACGAGCGAGAGTTGCACGGCCGCCCCGACGAGGATGAACGTCCACAGATCGATCGGCAGCCCCAGGGCCTGGGCGATCGTCCAGAACATCACCGCGTTGAGCCCGTAGCGGATGAACGTCACGACGGCGATGGCGAGGCTCTGGCGCCAAGTGAAATGCTGGACGGTGGCGAGCCGGCTGAGGCCCTCCGAGCGGCGCTGAAAGAAGTCCCCGATCTTGCCGTGGCGCCCGCCCAGGCGAGCCGTGACCCGTGCCAGCACGCCGGCCACCCAGCGCATCGCCACGCCGAGCTTGATCATGATCGCCGGTGCCGCCACCGCCGCCACCGGTACCAGCCACCAGGCCCAGGTGCCTCCGACGTCGGCGAGCAGCAGCAAGCTGGGCACCAGCCACACAACGAGCAGCGCGATATCGAAGAGCTGGTCGAGGGCGATCGACGCTGCCGCCACCTCGGGCGTGGTGCGTCCCAGGCCCGTCAGGGCGACGAACCGGACGCCGAGATCGCTGGCGTTGCGGGGGACGAACAACCCGAGCACTCGACTGGTGAGCAGCGACGCCCAATACTGCGGCCAGCTCAGCGGCCGGCTCTCGGCAAGCGCATTCGCGATGTAGCCCCAGCGAAACGTGCTCGAGATCGTGACGGCCAGCCCGGCACCGAAGGCGGCGGCAATCCAGCCGGGCTTGGCATCGAGGATCGCATCGACCCGATCAGCGCCGGCCAGGTAGATGACGGCGATGAAGAGGACAATTCCGATCAGCGAGAAGATCGCCCAAGTAGCGCGCCGTGCTCGCGGTGACCCCGGACCGGGGCCGTCGTCAGGCGGTGGCCGCACGGCGCCGGGGGCCGTCGGCCGTGTAGAGCTGGACGCCGAATTCGTCGACGATCTCGAGCACCGTGGCCTGTTCTTCGTCGGAGAGTGTCTCTCGCCAGAAGAAGTCCGCCGGAACCGGGGCACCCGTCGCCGTCTGCAGGCCGGTCCGGCCGTGGAGGGTCCGCATCGTGGTCATGGCCGGAGTGAACAGGTAGGTCGGCAGAATCCCCCGATCCTCCATGCCGAGAAGGTCGAGCACGCGGCGGGCCGTCTCGAACGGCCTGCGGTAGAGATCCTCGTAGTTGATGATCGGGGCCCCTGCTCTCTCGAGCCGGGGAACGGCCACGGCGTGGGTCACCGCCCACATCACGGCGATCTTCTCCAGATCCGTGCTCGGGGACGGACGGGCCCGGAATCTCTCTTGAATGTCGTCGAGCTCGGGCGAAGCCCCGGCGAAGGCGTTCGCGCCGAAGATCTCGTAGGTCTTCGGCCAGCCGAACTCCCAGAAGTTCGTCCGGCGTACGATGGACGCCACGACCGCCAGCGGGTTGCGCACCACGTAGACCATCCGTTGCGCGATGTTCTCGAGGATCCAATCCGGGGCCAGGGTTCCCCGGATCGTCTTGAACCCCAACACTCCGATCTGGCTCCAGATCTCCTCGGTGAGCCGCGGCTCGGCTTCGTGAACCTCGGTCGGCAGGTGATTGCGCAGCAGCCAGGGGACACGTTGCCGCTTGTCGAGGGCGCTGGAGAGGTGCTCGACCAGCTCGGCCGTCTCGTCTGCGGTGTACGAGGAGCGGTACGAGAAGTCGGTCGAGCGGGCCAGCACCTCGGGGTGCCACGGCTCGAAGAGCAGCGCCGCGCCGGAGGCCTTAGAGACGATGTCCGACAACCATGTCGTGCCGGAACGACCGAAGCCCACGATGGCAACGGTGCTCGAGATATCGGGCATGATCACACTCTCATAGAAGCGGGGGAGACGGGAAAAACGGTACCACACGGCCACGCGAGCGCAGCGCGTCTACGTTCGTTGTGCTCAAAAGGACCTCATAGCAGCCGTTTAAGCACAACGAACGGCAGGGGAGCCCCGGCCCGGAGTAATGTCCGTCCAATGGCAGAGAACGAGCGTTTCGACGCGATCATCATCGGGGCCGGGATCATCGGGGCCAACGTCGGTTTCGAGCTTTCCAAGGCCGGCTACCGCACTCTCAACATCGACAAGCTGCCGGTCGCCGGCTACGGATCGACCGCCAACTCGTGCGCCATCATCCGCTGTCACTACTCGACTTGGGCCGGCGTTGCCATGGCCTATGAGAGCCTGTTCTACTGGAGGAACTGGGGTGACTATCTCGAGGTGGACGATGAACGGGGCCTGGCGCGGTACATCGAATGCGGCGGCGTCTACATGGGCAATGAAGCCCGATATACGGACAAGGTCCTGCCGCTGTTCGACGAGATCGGAGTCCCGTATGAGATATGGAGCACCGACACGCTCCAGGAACGGATACCCGGTATCGACATCGGGAGACACTCCCCTCCGAAGCGAGCCGACGACGAACGGTTCTTCGACGAGCCGACGGGACAGTTGCAGAACGCCGTATACAGCCCGGCCGCCGGGTACATCACCGATCCGCAGCTCGCCACCCACAACTTGCAGCGGGCGACCGAGGCCAAGGGGGGCGAGTTTCGCTTCAGTACCGAGGTGGCGGGGATCGGCACCGACGGCGGTCGGGTCACCGGCGTCGAGCTCGCCGCCGGCTCGTTCATCGAGGCGCCGATCGTTGTCAACGTCGCCGGCCCTCACTCTTTTGTCATCAGCCGGATGGCCGGCGTCGCCGACGCGATGAAAATCACGACGCGGGCGCTGCGCCACGAGGTCCACCACGTCCCGCAACCGGACCGACTCGACTTCGAGAAGGAAGGGTTCATGGTCGGCGACGACGACCTCGGTACCTACTTCCGGCCGGAGGTAGGACACAACCTCCTGCTGGGGAGCCAGGACCCGGAATGTGATCCTCAGGAGTGGGTGGACGACCCGGACGAGTTCGACCGGGAGCTGACCGAGGACCAGTGGCGCACCCAGGTGTTCCGCCTGGCCCGGCGGCTGCCGGAGCTGGGCATCCCCAACAGCAAGAAGGGCATCGTCGACCTCTACGACGTCAGCGACGACTGGATCCCGATCTACGACCGAACGGATCTCGACGGTTTCTACCTCGCCATCGGGACTAGCGGCAACCAGTTCAAGAACGCCTCGGTGGCCGGGTACTGCATGGCTCAGCTGATCCAGCGGGTCGAAGCCGGTCACGATCACGACGCGGACCCGGTGCGGGTCACCCAGCGCTACTCCGGGCTCGAGCTGGACATGGGGGCCTACAGCCGCAACCGGGCGATAAACAGGGATTCGTCGTTCAGCGTGCTGGGCTAACGATGGCCTCCTATCCCACCCGCTACTCGGCCCTGGCGCTGTTGCGGAAGGGCGCCACCCGGTCGGACTGGCCCCGGGCGTGGCGGCACCACGATCTTCGATCGAGCTACGACGTGGTGATCGTCGGCGGCGGCCTCCACGGGCTGGCGACTGCCTACTACCTGGCGAGGAATCATGACATCACGAGCGTCGCCGTCCTCGAGAAGGCCTACATCGGCGGGGGCGGGTCGGGCCGGAATACCGCAATCGTCCGGTCCAACTACCTGACGCCGGAAGGCTCGGCTTTCTACGACCGCTCGGTCCGTCTCTACGAAGGGCTCACCGAGGATCTCAACTTCAACATCATGTTCGAGCAGCGCGGCCACATGACGCTCGCCCACAGTGATGCGTCGCTGCGCACGATGCGGTGGCGAGCGGAGGTCAACAAGCTGGGCGGCATCGACTCGGAGGTGATCGACCCTGCCGGTGTCAAGGAGCTGGCGCCGGCGATCGACGTCAGCGATCGGCCCCGCTACCCGATTCTGGGAGCGCTGTGGCACCCGCCCGGCGGAATCGTTCGCCACGACGCCGTCGTGTGGGGTTATGCCCGCGGCGCCGATGTCGCCGGCGCCCACATCCACCAGGTGACCGAAGTGACCGGCATCGACGTGGCGGACGGCCGGGTCACCGGCGTGCAGACGTCGCGTGGCGCAGTGGCGGCGCCGGTCGTCATCAATTGCACCGCCGGCTGGAGCACGCTGATCGCCGACATGGCCGGCGTGAAGCTGCCAATCACGACCCGGCCGCTGCAGGCGGCGGTCACCGTGCCCGTGCAGCCCTTCCTCGTCCCGGTCATCGTTTCCGGCACGCTGCACGTCTATGTGAGCCAGACCGCCCGCGGCGAGCTCGTCTTTGGGGCGAGCGTCGACCCGTTCAGCTCGTATTCGTCACGAGGCTCGCTCGGGTTCACCGAAGGGCTGGCCGGTCACGTGCTCGAGTTGATGCCGGGGATCTCGAAGATGCGGCTGCTGCGCCAGTGGGCCGGGCTGTGCGACATGACTCCCGACTTCGGCCCCATCATCGGCCCGACCCCTGTCGCCGGGTTCTATGTCGACGTTGGCTGGGGCACGTACGGCTTCAAGGCGGGGCCGGTTGCGGGGGAGCAGGTCGCCGCCATGGTGGCGAATGGGACCGTGCCTCGCCTGATTGCGTCATTTGGTCTCGAACGGTTCGAGCAGGGCCGGCTCACTGCCGAGAAGGGAGCAGCCGCCGTTGGCCACTGAGCGATCCCCGAGGAGCCCGCGATGTTGGTGATCGTCTGCCCCCATTGTGGCCCGCGCAACTCGAACGAGTTCACCTTCCTGGGGGAGCGTTCCACCCGCCCGGCCGTAGCTGCAACGACGCCGGCCGAATGGCGTCATTACCTCTACTTCAAGAACAACGCGGCGGGCGAGGAAGACGAACGGTGGTTTCATGTGTCGGGGTGCCGGCGCTTCCTCGACGTGGAGCGCGACACCCTGACCAACGAGATCCGTTCGGTGCGTGACGTCGGTGAGGCCGCCCGATGAGCGGAAGCCGTCTCGGCGTTCAGCCCGGCGAGTTGATCGACCGCGACCGTGTGGTCCGCTTTCGCTGGAACGGTGCGGAGCACCACGGCTTCGCCGGTGACACGATCGCGTCCGCTCTCGCCGCCGGGGGCGTCGAGGTCTTCTCCCGCAGCTTCAAGTATCGCCGGCCGCGGGGAATCCTCACCGCCGACTACCACGATCCAAACCTGTTCGTGCAAGTGGGTGACGAGCCCAATGTCCGGGCCGGTCACCGGTTGCTCATCGGCGGCATGGACGTTACCGCCCAGGGGGCGTGGCCGTCGCTGGGCTTTGATGCCCGCGCCGCCAACCGGGTTGTGGGTCGGTTCCTCTCGCCGGGGTTCTACTACAAGACCTTCATCAGCCCGGCGCGGCTCCGGCCCGCCTACCAGAAGATCCTGCGACGCTTCGGAGCCGGCGGCAAGATCGATCCGACAACGCCGCCGGCCCACGCCGGGAAGCGGTTCGCCCACCCCGATGTGCTGGTCGCCGGAGGCGGCCCGGCCGGGATGGCCGCCGCCCTGGGGGCGTCGCATCGCGGGGCTCGGGTGATGCTCGTCGAGGAGAACCATCATCTCGGCGGCCATCTCCTGTACGGCGGCCCCGAGTCGGAGGCAACCCTCGCCGAGCTGCGAGCCCTGATCGGGGCCGACGACGCCATCGAGGTTCTCACCAACGCAGTCGTCACCGGCCGCTACGACCACAACTGGGTCGGTATCGTCGTGATCCAGGGCGGCGAGGAGCAGCTGGTCAAGGCGCGCGCCAAGTGCCTGGTCGTGGCGGCCGGCAAGATCGAGCGGCCCTACGTCTTTGCCGGAAACGATCTACCCGGCGTGATGCTGTCGAGTGCCGCCCGGCGGCTGATCAACCTTTACGCCGTCGCCCCGGGAACCCGGGCGGTCGTCGCTACGGCCAACGAATCCGGTGATGCCGCCCTCGCCGATCTCGAACGAGCCGGAGTCGAGGTCGCCGCAGTCGCCGATCTGCGCAAGTCCGGTTCCCTGCTGGTGCGGGCCAAGGGGCGGGGCCGGGTGGCGGCCGTCGAATTGTCCGGGGGGCGGACGATCGATGCCGACCTGCTGGTGACCGCCGTCGGATGGACCACCTCCACCTCGCTGCTGAACATGGCGGGGGATCGTCCCGCATACGACGCGAGGGCCGCCCGTTTCCTTCCGGGAGAGCTCCCCGACGACGTGCTCGCCGCTGGAGGCGTCGTCGGCGACGGCTCTATCGAGGCGATCGTCGATCACGGGCGCGTCGTGGGCTTCGAGGCGGGGCGGCGCGCACTCGGCACCCGGGCGACCTGGCAGCGGCTGACGCCACGGGCGGCTCCCGCCCCCGAAGTCGACCCGGAGCCGACGGTGATACCCCGGCTGCCGGCGATGCCGCACCCGGAGCTGTTTGCCGGTCCGACGGACGGTTTCGTCGACTTCTCGGAGGATGTGAAGGGGCGAGACCTGGCGCTGGCGGCGGCCGAGGGCTACGACTCGATCGAGCTGGCGAAGCGGTACACCACCGTCACGATGGGATCGATCCAGGGCAAGCTTGCAGGAGTCAACGCCGTTGCCGTCCATGCCGCCGCTACCGGTGCCACCATCGCGGCGACCGGCACGACGACGTGGCGACCACCGTATGCGCCCATCACACTCGGGGCCCTGGCCGGCGTCGACGAAGATCCGGTGCGGTACTCGCCCCTGCACGATTGGCACATGGCCCACGGGGCCACTCCGATCGCTGCCGGACAATGGATCCGGCCGGACCACTACGGTGACCCGGCCCGGGAGGTCCGCAACACTCGGGCCAATGTAGGAATCATCGACGTCAGCCCTCTAGGCAAGATCGACCTGCGGGGCCGCGACGTCCCCCGGTTGCTCGAGTTCGTCTACACCAACCGCTGGGACAGCTTGGCGATCGGCGGGGTCCGCTACGGCGTGATGTGTGCCGAGGACGGTGTGATTCTCGATGACGGTGTCACGGCCCGGCTCGAGGAGGGCCGCTTCTACATGACGACCACCTCGTCGGGGGCCGGCCGGGTGTGGAACTGGATCGACGAGTGGCTCCAGACGGCGTTCCCGACGTGGGACGTGAAGACGACAGCCGTCACCGACGGCTACGCCGCCATGAACATTGCCGGGCCCCGCTCCCGGGAGCTGCTGGAACGCGTCGCCTCCGGAGTCGACTCGAGCCCGGAGTCGTTCCCGTACATGAATGCTCGGATTGCCACGGTGGCCGGCGTTGCCGAGTGCATCGTCCTCCGTATCGGCTTCACCGGCGAGCTGAGCTACGAGGTTCATGTTCCCGCCGGCTACGGGCTCCATGTGTGGGAGGCGCTGCTCGCCGCCGGCTCCGACCTCGGCATCGCTCCCTTCGGTCTCGAAGCGCAGCGCATCATGCGCTTGGAGAAGGGTCACTTCATCGTCGGGCAAGACACCGACGGGCTCACCAAGGCGTACACCCCCGGGCTCGCCGGGTTGGTCAAGATCGACAAACCCGACTTCTCCGGCAAGCCCGAGCTGGTATGGGAAGGGGAGCAGGGTGCGCCGCGGCGGCTGGTGGCGATTCAGCCTGTGGACGGCAGTGTCGTTCCGCCGGAGGCGAGCCAGATCATCGCCGGGGGACGGACCCGCGGCCGGGTGACCTCTAGTCGCATGTCGCCGACGCTCGAGCGGAGCATCTGCCTCGCCATCGTGGATACCGAGCACGCGGCGGCGGGGGCGGAGCTCACAATTCGCCTCCCCGATGGGCGGGACATCGCGGCAACCGTTCTCGAGCATCACGCCCACGTCGATGTCGATGGGGGGCGAGTCCGTGGCTGAGTACAACAGCCCCGTCGCCGCCGCCACCGCCGATCTCGGCTCGTGCCGGCTGCAGGACGAGTCGCACCTCGCCAAGTGGCGTGTCTGGGAGGACGACCACGGGGCGGAGTTGGGCCGGGCGAGTCACTACGCAGGGAGCGTCGTCTGCGCGGTGAGCCCCGGCGAGTGGATCGTGATCGGTGATAGACCGGACACGGCCGACGTGGTTGACCTGACCCATGTGCGGGCCGCCATCCGGCTGACCGGTGCGGGCGCCCGGTCGCTTCTCGAGCACGTCTGCGCCCTCGACCTCGGCGATTCAATGACTCCCGACGGCGCCGCCGCCCGCACCCTGGTCGCCGGGGTCGCCACGGAGATCATCCGTGACGATGTGGCCGGAGAGCCGTCGTACCTGCTCCTGATGTCGCGCTCATTCGCTCGTTCAGTGTGGGAACGCCTCGAAGCGGCGGCGCCGGCGACCTCTCAGTAGGGGATCGCCCAGCGCGGATTGGGCGCC
>CAMYJM010000081.1 GCA_947258635.1 uncultured Acidimicrobiaceae bacterium | reverse complement strand
TCGGTGTTGTCCCGCGCGGCGTAGACCGAGAAGTAGTCGAGGCATTGCACCGCACCCACATGGGTGACGATCAAGAACCCACCCATATCCTGCACCACGCAGTGCGCACCTCCCTCGCGGACGGCTGGGGCGGGAGCATGATTGCTACCGACATCTCGGACATCTTGTTCGGTACGCCTGCCCCGGTGTTGGGCGAAGCCAACCTCGGAGTTCTCAAGGACGACATGGTGAACGTGGTCGTCCACGGGCACGAACCCACCCTCAGCCAGGTGGTGGTGGCTGCCTCACAAGACCCGGAGATCATCGCCTACGCCAAGGCCGCAGGAGCGGAGGGCATCAGCCTGTCCGGGATCTGCTGCACCGCCAACGAGATACTCATGCGACAAGGCATCCCAGCCGCCGGCAACTTCCTCCAGCAGGAGCTGGCGATACTCACCGGAGCGGTGGAGGCAATGGTCGTCGACGTGCAATGCATCATGCAGGCCCTCGTGTCGCTGGCCGACGACTTCCACACGAAGATCATCACCACCTCACCCAAGGTGCGGATCAAGGGTGCCACTCACATCGAGTTCGATGAGCAGCATGCGCTGACCATCGCCAAGGACATACTCAAGGAAGCCATCGACAACTATGCCAACCGCGGGGATGTCCGGATCCCGGACTACAAGAACTCCCTGGTACCCGGTTTCTCTCACGAGTACATCAACTACATGCTGGGTGGTTCCTACCGGGCATCGTTCCGACCGCTCAACGACGCCATCATGTCGGGGCGGATTCGCGGGGTTGCGGCGATCGTCGGGTGCACCAACCCGCGTGTCCAACACGATGCGCATCACACAACGATCACCGAGGAGCTTCTCAAGCAGGACGTGCTGGTAGTGGAGACGGGCTGTAGCGCCATCGCCACCGCCAAGGCGGGCTTCCTGCTGGGCGACGCCGGTCTTGACAGAGTCGGGCCGGGTCTTCGGGAAGTATGCGAGACGGTGGGAATCCCGCCCGTGCTCCATATGGGATCCTGTGTCGACAACACTCGAATCCTGACCGTCCTCACGCAGATGGTCGAGGAAGGTGGTCTCGGGGACGACATCAACGAGGTGCCGGCTGTCGGCATCGCCCCGGAGTGGATGAGCGAAAAGGCGCTGGCCATCGCCACCTACTGTGTGGCGTCCGGCGCCTACGTGATGATGGGCGGCTCCAACCCGGTAGAGGGTCGAGGTGACAAAGTTCCCGACAGCGTTCTGGTAGCCGACTACTTCGACAGCGGTTGGGAAGAACTGTACGGCGGCAAGCTGCAGTTCCTGGACGATCCGCAGGAGATGATTACCCGAACCCTCGACCATATCGATGCGAAACGGGAGGCGCTCGGCTTACCGGCCTATGACCCGACTCAGTTTGGGACAAGCGGTGACGCCAGGATCGAGGAGCTAGAGCTCTTGCCGTTCGAGGAACGCCGGGCCGCCATGTACGGCCAAGCGTCGGCGAATTAGGGAGGCGGGTCCATGTCTCGATACATTGCGACTCGGGCGATCCGGGGTGCCAATGCCCTGGTTGGCGAAGCGGAAGTCATGCTCAAGCAGGCGCTCGACGAGCACGGTGCGGATACTCCCGTGTCGTTCCCCAATACCGCCTACTTCCTTCCCGTCATCTTCGGAATGACCGGAAGGGAAATCGAGAACCTCGGGGAACTGCCCGAGGTTCTCGATCATGCCAGGAGCCTGCTGCACCCGACACCGTCGGCGAAGCATTGGACGCCCTACCTGGGCGAGACTCTCGATAGCGGCATGGCCACCCTGTTGGCCGCCGAGACCATCGAGGCGATCCGCTACATCTACGGTCTGCAACCCGAGCTACTGCCCGGGTTCGAGCTGGCCGGGGGTACGTCCTTCACCAGCCCGGACATGAACGGTGGTGCGGATGGGTCGTCCAACGGGCATTTGAACGGCGCCATCGACGACATCCAATTGCGGTCGTGGGGCATCCAGCTGGTCGACGGACGTATGCCGGGGTTTGCGGCCATCGTGGGCTGTGCGAAGTCCAACGCGGCGGCCGTACAAATCGTCCGCGAGCTGCAGCGGCGCAACATCCTGACCTTCCTGTCCGGCAACGTCAACGGCCGCAGCATCATCCACCAGTTGCTCGAGGAGGGCGTCGAGCTCGGCTATGACACCTACACGGTTCCGTTCGGGACGGATACGATCAGCGCCATCTACGCCCTGGGTTTCGCAACCCGCTCGGCGCTGACCTTCGGCGGCATGAAGGGAGGCCAGGCCAAAGAGATCCTCCACTACAACAAAGACCGGGTGTTTGCCTTCGTGCTGGCACTGGGTGAAGTGGACGACCTCAAGTACGCGGCGGCCGCCGGAGCCATCAACTTCGGGTTCCCCGTGATTGCCGACACCGTCATCCCGCAGATCCTTCCGACGGGCGTCACGACCTATGAGCACGTTGTCAGCTTGCCGTGGCATGAGATCGACGGCGGAGACGATCTCGAAAAGGCCGAGCGCCTGGTGCAGAAGTGCATCGAGGTGCGCGGGGTCAAGGTGCAGGTCGCCGACGTGCCGGTGCCGGTTCCGTACGGATCGGCCTTCGAGGGAGAGGTCGTCCGCAAGGCAGACATGCGGGTCGAGTTCGGGGGCAAGAACTCGCGCTGCTTCGAGTATCTGCGTATGGGCAAGCTCGACGAGGTCGTCGACGGCAAGATCGAGGTGGTCGGGCCCGACTTCTCCGCGGTGGACCCGCAAGGCTCCATGGACATGGGCATCGTCGTCGAGGTTGCCGGGCGCCAGATGGAGCAGGACTTCGAACCGGTCCTGGAACGGCAGATCCACTACTTCGTCAACGGTGCATCGGGGATCCAGCACATCGGACAGCGTGACATCACGTGGATCCGGGTGTCGGAGAAAGCGGCCGAGGTCGGATTCGACCTGGAGAGCTTCGGCAAGATCCTCCACGCCCGCCTTCACTCCGACTTCGGAGCCATCGTGGACAAGGTGGCGATAACCATCTACACCGATCCCGAGCAGGTCGACCAGCGCCTCGACGAGGCTCGGGCCGCCTACGACTTCCGTAACAAGCGGCTCGAGGACTTGACGGACACTGCCGTCGATGTGTTCTACTCGTGCACGCTCTGTCAGAGCTTTGCGCCCAACGCGCCCAACCACGTGTGCATCGTCAGTCCGGAACGCCTCGGCCTGTGTGGCGCCTACAACTGGCTGGACTGCAAGGCCTCGTTCAACATCAACCCGACCGGCCCCAACCAGCCGATCAAGCTGGGGCGCGTCTCCGACCTCGAGACCGGCTACTGGGAGGGCACCAACGATTACGCCAAGGTGGGCTCCCACGGCGTGGTCGAAGAGGTGGCCATGTACTCCATCATGGAGAACCCGATGACGGCGTGCGGCTGTTTCGAGTGCATCGTCATGCTGATCCCGGAGGCAAACGGCGTGATGGTGGTGAGCCGCGAGGACACCAGCATGACTCCGGCGGGGATGACCTTCAGCACCCTGGCCGGCATCGCCGGCGGTGGTATCCAGACGCCGGGCGTGATGGGAGTTGGCAAGTACTACCTGGCCAGCCCGAAATTCATTTCGGCCGACGGTGGATTCAAGCGGATCGTCTGGATGAGCAGCGTTCTCAAAGACACCATGTCGGAGGAGTTCAAGATCGTCGCCGAGCGGGAAGGCGATCTGGAACTGATCGATCGGATCGCCGATGAGCGGTCGGTGTCATCAGTCGACGAGCTACTCGCCTGGATGGAGGCGCACGAGCACCCGGCGCTGACGATGGACGCCATCTTCTAAGTGCAGGAGCGGCCGCCGAAGGGAATCTGTCGCGGCCTTGTTGGAGAGGAATTGACGGCACCCGGCGGTGTCATACAGAAGTGAGGTCCTATGCCGATTGAGATCCCAGTAGACAAGTGGCCGGGGACGGTGAATACCGTCACGCTTGGCGCCACGGCCGCTGACGGGGGGACCCGCTCCAAAGTGGTCACTATCGGCGGTGAGCGATCACTGCCGTTCATGCACTTCGAAAACGAGACCCCGCATCCTCCCGTCATCGCCCTGGAGATGACGGCGGCCCGGCCCGGCGATTGGTCCCAAGTGCTGCTCGACGCCTGGGGCGATGTGGTCGACGATCCGGCACGGTGGGCCGGTGCGTGTGAGGAGGCCGGGGCCGACCTCATCTTGCTGATGTTCGGGCTCAACGACGCCGACGGCAATCCGGTCACGCCTGATTTCGCCGTCGGCACGGTCAAGGCCGTCCTCCAGGCCACCGGCTTGCCGCTCGTGGTGCTGGGCCCGGGACAGGCCGAAGTCGACAACGAGATCCTGGTCCCGGTGGCCGATGCCACAAAGGGTGAACGTCTGGTGCTCGGCCTGTGCGAGGACGCCAACTACCGGACGATCGTGGCTTCTGCCATGGCCAACGGTCACCTGGTCTTGGGCCGCACGCCGATGGATGTGAACCTGGCCAAGCAGCTGAACATCCTGATGACGGATATGGGCCTGCCGCTCGATCGCATCGTCATGGATCCGACTACGGGCGCCCTGGGATACGGCATCGAATATGGCTACTCCGTGATGGAGCGGCTCCGGCTGGCGGCGCTGCAGGGCGATGCCATGACCCAGCTGCCGATGCTCGTCAATCCAGGCTACGAGGCCTGGCGAACCAAGGAATCCAAGGTAGGCGAAGGGGTCCCCGACACCTGGGGCGACTGGGCCGCACGGGGCACCCATTGGGAGACTCTCACCGCCGTGTCCCTGATCGAGGCCGGCGCCGACGTCGTCGTGCTCCGGCATCCCGACAGCGTGACTCGGGTGCGGGAAGCGATCGACGAACTCATGACCCTCGAAACTGCGTAGGAGAAGAAATGGCGCTGTCTGGAATCCAGATCTACAAGATGCTCCCGCAGACCAACTGTAAGGAATGCGGGTTCCCCACCTGTCTGGCCTTTGCGATGAAGCTGGCGGCAAAGCAGGTCGAGCTCGACGACTGCCCTTATGTGACCGAGGAGTCGAAGCAGCAGCTCGCCGAATCTGCGGCTCCGCCCATCCGCCTGATCACGTTGAAGGCGCGCGACCACGAGGTAGCGGTCGGGAACGAGGTGGTGCTCTTCCGGCACGAGAAGAAGTTCTTCAACCGCCCCGGCGTGCTCATTCGAGTGGTCGATACGGCAGAAGAAGCCGCCATCACCGAGAAGGTCGCCGCGGCGAGCGCCTATTCCGTCGACTATGTGGGCCTCGACCTCAGGCTCGATGGCTTCGTCATCGAGGCCGCGTCAGGAGATCCCGCCGCGTTTGCGACAGCGGTGGGCGCGGTGCGAGCGTCCAGCGGGCTCCCTGTCGTTCTGAAGAGCGACGACCCGGCAGTGATCGAAGCCGGCTTGAAGGTGCTCGAAGGCGAGAAGCCGCTCCTCCTCGGGGCCAACTCCGGCAATTGGGAAGCCATGGCCGACCTCGCCAAGCAAGGAGAGACCGCCCTGGGGGTGATGGGTGGCACACTGGAGGAGCTCGCCGAGCTCACCGAGAAGATCCAGGCTACGGGTGTCGAGGACATGGTTCTGTACCCCACGGCCAGCGCGATGGGAGCTTCGTTGGCCATGCAGACGCAGATCCGCCGGCTGGCGCTGAAGAACTTCCGGCCGCTGGGCTACCCGACGATCGCGTTCGCCGGCGACGGCGGGAACCCGGCCCGGGAATCCACCCTGGCGGCGCACGCCATCTGCAAGTACGCCGGCTTCGTCGTGGTCGACACTTTCGCCCCCGAGCTGATCTACCCGATTCTCGTGCTACGGGAGAACATCTACACGGATCCGCAGAAGCCGATCCAGGTGCTGCCGGCCGTCTACGAGATCAACGACCCGAAACCCGGAGACCCGGTTCTCGTCACGACCAACTTCAGCATCACGTACTTCAGTGTCGCCAACGAGGTGGAAGGCTCCGGCCTATCAGCCTGGCTGCTGGTAACCGATGCCGAAGGGATGAGTGTGTTGACTGCCTGGGCGGCAGGGAAATTCGACGCCGAGAGCATCGCCAAAGCGGTCAAGGAGTTCGGCATCGCCGACAAGCTAGAGAAGCACGTGATCGTGCTGCCCGGCCACACCGCAGTGCTCTCCGGCGAGCTCGAAGAGGAGCTGCCCGACTGGGAGGTAAAGGTCGGCCCGCGGGAAGCGGTTGATCTACCCGGCTACATGAAGACGGTTCTGACCTAGAAAGGAGGGGACCGAAGCCTCGATGGCCGAATACGAAGTCCGTTTCGCGTCCCATCCCGAACCGATCGGCGTCCCGGCCGGCACCCTGCTAGTAGATGTCGCCCGCGAGGGTGGGATCGAGATTCAGCAGCCGTGCGGGGGACAGGGGCGGTGTGGTCGATGCGCCGTCCGGGTCGAGTCCGGCGCCGTGCGCCGCCGCAGCGTTCTCCGTCTCTCGAAGTCCGATGTCGCAGAAGGGTATGCCCTGGCGTGCCAAACGGTGGTTGAAGGGGATGCCACCATCGAAGTACCGCCACCCGAGGCCATCGAGCGGCGGCTGGTCACCGATCACATCGCCCCCGAAGCTGCCCTTCCCGAAGGCTATGACCCGTCCCGGGCGCAGACGATTCGCCGGGTGGAGATCCGGCTGGCGCCCCCGACGATGGACGACCAGACGGACGATTGGGGCCGGTTGTGCACCGCGCTTCGCCAGGCGGCCGGCATCGAGACGCTGGACACGACCCTGGAGCAGATCCGCAGCCTGGGCGCCATCCTGCGCGAGTCCGATTGGCATGTCGCGGTGACCGTCGATTTGGGCACCAACGGGGCACCGCGGCTGATCGGCGTGCAGCCGGTGAGCGAAGCCGCCACCGCCCCGCTGTGCGGGCTGGCGATCGACATCGGCACGACGACGGTCACCGTGTGGATGGTCGACCTCCTCACCGGACGGGTGATGCGCCAGGCGAGCCAGTACAACCAGCAGATCGCCCGAGGTGAGGACATCATCTCTCGCATCATCTTCGCCAGCAAAGGCGACGGCGGCACCGTGCTGCGCGACCTGGTCCTCGAGACCATCAACGAGATGATCCGCGCGATGGGCGAGCGGCTCGACATCGGGCGGGACCACATCGTCAAGGCCACCATCAGCGGCAACAGCACAATGATGCACCTGTTGCTCGGCATCGCCCCCGAGAGCATTCGCCTCGAGCCCTTCATCACGCCGATCAACCATCTGCCGCGCCTGCCGGCCGGAGAGGTCGGCATCGACATGAACCCGGCAGGGGTCGTTGACCCGCTGCCCGGCGTGGCCAGCTACGTGGGAGCCGATATCACGGCCGGGGTGTTCGCATCCGGGCTGCGCGACTCGGCCGAAACGGTGCTGTTCATCGACGTCGGCACCAACGGCGAGATCGTGTTCGGTTCCTCGGACTGGATGGTGACCTGTGCCTGTTCGGCCGGTCCGGCGTTCGAGGGGGCCGGGGTGGTGCACGGCATGCGGGCCAACCGAGGCGCCATCGAAGAGGTCTGGATCGACGGGGGCACCTACGAGCCCACATACCGGGTGATCGGCAACGTGGCGCCGCGCGGTATCTGTGGCAGCGGCCTGATCGCACTGGTCGCCGAGATGTTCCTCACCGGCATCGTCGACAAGGGGGGCCACATCAACCAGACGCTGGCCACTCCCCGAGTGCGCCGTGGTCTCCACGGTGCCGAGTACGTGATTGCTTGGGCCGCCGAGAGCGACACGGGCGAGGACATCGTGATCACACGGGTGGACATCGACAACCTGTTGCGCGCCAAAGCTGCCATCTACGCCGGTTTCAACGTTCTCGCCGACCGGGTCGGCGTGCCGTTGGAGACGGCTGAGCACGTTCTGATTGGAGGTTCCTTCGGCAAGTACATCAATGTGGAGAAGGCCGTCGATATTGGCCTGCTGCCGGACATGTCCTGGGATCGATTCGAATTCCTCGGCAACACCTCCGTGAAGGGCGCTTATCTGGCCCTGATCGACCAGGCGGCTCGCAACGAGATCGCCGCCATCGCGTCGGCGATGACCTACATCGAGCTGTCGGCCGACAACTCGTTCTACGAAGCATTCACGTCGGCACTATTCCTGCCCCACACCGACCTGTCGCGTTTTCCATCCGTGGCCGCGGCGATGACCTAGAAGACCTGAGGAGAATCGATCATGTACATCATCGGTGAGAACATCCACATCCTGTCCGACGCGGTGAAGGCCGGCCTGCGTGATCGTGATGCCGGCTTCTTTCAGAAGCTGGCGGTGAGTCAGGTGGAGGCAGGCGCCCAAGCCCTCGACTTGAACCTCGGGCCCCGCAAGAAGGACGGGGAGGAGGTTTTCCCCTGGATGGTGAAGGCCGTCCAGGAGGTTGTCGACGTGCCCCTCAGCCTGGACAGCACCAACCTGCGCGGCATCGAGGCCGGTCTCAAGGAGATCACCAAGGCGCAGCCGATCATCAACTCCACCTCTGCCGAGGAGGAGCGGCTGGAGGCGGTTCCGCTGCTCGCCAAGAAGTACAACGCCAAGCTGGTCGCCTTGACGATGGGCAAGAGCGGGATCCCGGTCTCGGCCGATGAGCGGGTGAACATCGCCATCGAGAAGCTCATTCCGCGGATGTTGGAGATCGACTATCCGGTGTCCGATCTCATCATCGATCCGCTGGTGCTCACCGTTTCGGGCTGTCAGGAGTATGCGCCGGAGTTGATCGAAGCCGTCCGCACTCTGCAGGTGGTCTGGGATCCGCCGCCCGCCATATCGGTAGGACTCTCCAACGTTTCCAACGCGGTGCCCAACGAGGGCAGGCCGCTCATCAACCGCGTCTACTGTGCCATGCTGATGGGCGTCGGCATGAACATGATGATCGCCGACCCGCTCGACGAGAAGCAGAACGAGCTCGTTCGGATCATCGAGGAGCGCGACGACAGCACCGCGGTAGGCAAGTTGTATCTGGCGATCAGCGACTCGATCGCGGCGATGGAAGAGCCCTCGATCGACGATGTGGACATGGACGATCCCGAGCAGGCCGAGATCTGGAAGACTGTGCAGATCCTGCTCAACAAGGTCATCTACGCCGAATCCTATTTGCAGCAGTGAACCGAAGAGGAGACGAGTCATGTCGATGATGAAGCCGGCCCCCCGTCGGCAGCCGGCCTGGCGCCCGTTCAGGTTGAGCGCGGCATGAAGATAGCCATTGGTGGCAAGGGTGGGGTGGGCAAGACCACATTGACCGCATTGCTGGCCCAGACCTATGCGGCGCGGGGGCGCGACGTCCTCGTCGTCGACTCGGATCCGTCACCCTCCCTGGCCGGGGCGCTGGCGTTCCCCCCCGACCTCGTGGCGCAGTTGCACCCCATCGCCGAGATGGACGAGCTCATCGAGGAGAGGACGGGAGCCAAGCCCGGGGCCTCGGGCGGCTTCTTCACTCTGAACCCGCGGGTGGATGACCTCCCGGATCGCTTCAGCATCAGCCATGAGGGGGTGCGGCTGCTCGAGATGGGCTCGGTCGAGTCCGGCGGGGCAGGATGCATCTGCCCGGAGAGCGCCATGCTCAAGACGCTGTTCACCCATCTGCTGTTCCGCAAGGACGACGTTCTGCTGTTCGACATGTACGCCGGGGTCGAACACCTCGGCCGGGCCACCGTCGACTTTGTCGATACGATGCTGGTCGTAGTCGAACCCACCCGGCGCAGCCTGGCCACCGCCAACCAGATCAAGAAGCTGGCCGAAGACATCGGCTTGACCCGGGTGTGGTTGGTCGGCAACCGGATCCGCAATGACGAAGATGTGGCGTTCCTGGAGCGGGAGCGGGGGGACCTTCCGCTGCTGGGCCATCTCCCCGACGATCCGGGGGTCATCGAAGCCGACCGTGCGGGAACCTCGGCGTTCGCGGTGGCACCATCTCTCAAACAGGCGGTTGCTGAGATCGCCGATCAGCTCGACCAACTCGTATTGGAGCCCCTATGACAACGACCATCGCGGTGGCCGGAAAGGGCGGTGTCGGCAAGACCACCGTCGCTGCCATGGCCATCAAGTACCTGGCCGGAACCGGGCGGGGTGCCATCCTCGCCATCGATGCCGACCCCAGCAGCAATCTCAACATGGTTCTCGGCCTTGGTCTCGAGTGGACGGTCGGTGACATTCGTGAGGGCATGCTGTCGAAGGTGAAGGAGTCGATCACCGCAGGCGGAGCCGCCATGGGGGGTTTGCCCGGGGGAGTCAGCAAGCGAGAGTACCTGGACTATGAGGTGCGGTCCTCACTGTCCGAAGGGATCGAGTTCGACCTCATCGCGATGGGGCGGGGCGAGGGCCCCGGGTGCTATTGCGCGGTCAACCACAACCTGCGTGAGGTCGTCGACGCCATCGGCTCGAGCTATCGGTACGTTGTGATCGACAACGAAGCCGGGATGGAGCACCTCAGCCGGCGGACGACTCGCGACGTTCAGCACATGCTGATCGTGACCGACCCGACTCAGCGCGGAGTCGTCGCCGCCGAGCGAATCGGGGCAATGCGCCATGAGCTCGACATCAACATCGAGAACGCCTACCTCATCGTCAACCGGCTGCAAGGGGAGATGCCGGGTGCGCTGGCCGACCGGGTAGCACAGCTCGATTTCCCGCTGCTGGGAACCATCCCGCAAGATCCCGATATCGCCGAGTTCGAGTTCACCGGCCGGCCCCTGGTAGAGATGGACGAGACCTCGCCCGTGTTCTCCGCAGTGGCCGACATGCTCGGCGGTGTCCTGTGACGTTCGGCACTCCGCCGGCCACGAACCGCCAGGCGTAGCGGTGCGCATCCTCGGCGTGATCACCGGCGAATACGGTGAGAGGCACATCGAGAATGTTCGCGAACATGCGCCGCCCGAGTGGACGATCGAGGTATGGCGGGCACCCTCCCGGCTGCCGATCGTCATCGACTATCCGGAGGACTACGTCCCGGAAGAGTTGCCGGCGGCCGATCTGATTCTGTCCTTCCCGGAGATATCCGGCGTGGCCGAGCTGATCCCCGACGTCGCCAAGTTGTCCGGCGCCAAGTCGGTGATTGCCGCCGTGGACAACGAAGCCTGGCTGCCGCGCGGCCTGGCCCGCCAGCTCCGCGGCTGGCTGGAGCGGATGGATGTCGTCTGCGTGACCCCGAAACCGCTGTGCTCACTCACCGAGACACATTTCGGCGTGAAGCGTGGCGTGTGGGGCGTGCGAAGATGTGACTTTCGCCAGTATCGGCATGTCAGCCGGCCCTGGTCGCCATTTCGCGGCCTCCATACACTGGCCACATGAGAAAGCCTGCGATCGGCGTATTCGTCATCGATGATCAGGAGATCGTGCGGACTGCATTTGCCGGTGTCTTCAGCCGGGACTCTCGGCTCAAGCTGGTTGGTGCCGCATCCGGCTTCGGTGAGGCGGTCGAACTCGTCCCCAAGGCACAACCCGATGTTGTGGTAACCGAGGTCCTGTTGCCGGGATTCGACGGGCTCGAACTGGTCCGATGGCTCGATCGGCTGAATCCTCGCCCGACCACGGTCGTCGTCAGCGCAGTGGGCCACCCGGCCATGGTGCTCAAGGCCAGACAGGCCGGTGCGGATGGGTTCATCGAGAAGGCGACACCGGTGAACGAGATGATCGACCTCGTTGTTTCGACTCACGAGAGCGGACTGTTCGTGTGGGACGAGATCGTCTCG
>CAMYJM010000080.1 GCA_947258635.1 uncultured Acidimicrobiaceae bacterium | reverse complement strand
GGGTCCGCAGGGTGAACCGGGACCTCCCGGGCCGGGGTTCGACGAGAACATCGCTCGTGTCGTCGAGCTCAACTGGGATGTGACGAAGCCGGTTGAGTTCGACGAGGCCATTGACATCCTGTCGAGCTTCCGCGCCACTTTCAGCGATGCCCTCAACAGGAGCCGGCTGGCCCCCTTCGCCGCGAGCCTCATCACGGTGTTGTCGCTGCCCGACTCGCGCTCCGGCGCACCGGTGCGCCGCATCCACGGTGCAACCGACGTAGACGGTGACACGATCATCTTCAAGCCGTTCGGCTTCGACGATCGAATCAGGGGAGAGCTCATGGAGGTCGGGGGCTCGATTCGAATCGACATCGACTGTGATTACCTGATGACTCGCGGCGGCGGACCGGTGTCCGGGAGCGCCTCGCCGCTGATCGGTCTCAACGGTCCCTTCCCGCCCGGTGGCATCCTCCGACTCTCGATCGTGATCGGCCGCTGATGCTCTCGGTCACGCTCGAAGCCGAGTTCACGAGCGATGGCGGCTTCGATTTCGCGGCGACGCTCGACGGCTTGGCGGCGAGCCTCCTCGATGCCGACTTCGGGGACGTGGAATTCGACGCCACCGCCATCCTCGATCTCATCGCCGGCCTGGCTCCGCCCCAGATCGGCAATGTTCTCGAGAGCGCCGGGGCTGCACTGAGCATCGTCGGTAACGTCGGCGACTTGGGATCGATCACCGATTTGCTCGATCCGCTCCGCCGGGCCACGGGCACCATCCAGCTGGGTGGTGAGATCGACATCGACGCGCTCGGCGCCGGCATCGACGGGCCGATCGGTATCGACGCCATCGGACTGCGGATCGACGGCGTGACGGCCGCGGTCCAGGAAGGACCGATCGCCGACCTCTTCGCAGTGCTCGGCGAACTCGTGCCCGGGGTGTCGCTCAGCGGCGCCATCGGCAGTTTGCAGGGACCCGTCGGCGGTATCGTCGGGCTCCTGACCCTCGCCGCCGGCCTCATGGCCACCGAGGCGCTCACGGTGAAGCTGCTCGACCAGTCGAAGACGGTCAACTCGATGCTGGACATCGCCCTGGCGAGGGACGCCGCCCGCCGGCTCGAGGCGCTCGCCGCCGACACGTCGCTCGCCGCCAACCTGGGGTCGATCGATCAGTTCGACGTCACCGCCGTGGAGCGCGTCGTTGCCCCCGTGGCCGACTTCATGCGGACCGTCCACGAAGTCCGCGACGTGTGGACGCAGGGTCTCGCCTTCGGCGAGGGTGCCCTCCTCGGTCTCGATGTGACCGGCTGTGCTGCCGGCCTCGCCGTCGCCCGAGCCGCTCTCAACGAACCAGCTCTGGCGCCGGTCGGGGAACTGGCGACGACGATCCGGGAACTCGTCGATCCCGTCCTCAACCTGCCGCTTCCCGATCCGACAGGTTCGCTCGACGAGATCGTCGGGGAAGGGCTCGAGTTGCTCGTGGAGCTTCGCGACAACGTTGCCGACTTCGACGCGGCCGGTGTCGTCGGCATTGTGACCGGGTCGCTCGACACCATTGTCGACCCGATCACCGAGGTCGTTGCCGTCTTGGAGTCTGTTGCCACGTCGGTATCGTCCGCGATTCGCAGCGTGCGCGATCTGGTCCAGGACATCGATCTCACACCCGTCGAGGTCGCCATCGACACCGTGGTTGATCCGGTGCTAACCGTTCTCGACGGAATCGAATCCGCCATCGCGACAGCCCAGGAGCCTATCGTCACGGTCGCCACCGCCGTCAGCGACGTTCTCCTCGAAATCCGGGGAGGGATTGAGGATGCCGCCGCTCTGATCACGACGGCGCTGGGCCGATTGTCCGAGGCCGTTGCCGCGGTCGACATCGCCGCGGTTCAGGCGGCGATCGAGTCAGGTCTCGGATCGGTTGCCGATACCCTCACCCGAGCGCAGCTATCGCCCTACTTCGACACGGCCATCGATGTCATCGACACAACCGCCGACATCGTGGACGCCGTTCCCTTTGGAATGCTCCCCACCGATGTCCAGCAAGAGGTGGTGGATGCCGTCAAGCCCGTCAAGGAAATCCGGTTCGATCTGATCGCCGACGAGCTCCAGGCGGCGTTGGCCGGCATCGTCGACGCGCTGAATACCGATGTCCTCGACGAGGTCGACGCCGCCTACCACGCGGTGCTCGACTTCCTCGAATCGATCGATCCCAAGGCTGCGATCACCGAGTTCGAGGAAGGTCCGTTCGCGGAGTTCCAGGCGAAGGTCGTCGCCATCGACCCGTCGGCGGTGCTCGAGCCGGTCGAAGCGGCACTGGCTGACGTCCAGGGCCTGCTCTCCGGCATCAACATCGCCGAGGACGTGCTGGCGCCGATCCAGGAGGTGTTCGACGATCTGATCGTTCGCTACGACGACCTCGATCCGCGGAACCTCCTCGAGCCGATGCGCCAAGAGGTCGACGCGGTGCGCGAAGAGGTGATGGACTCGCTGCGACTCGATGAGTGGGCTCCCGCCATCCAGTCGGTGCGGGACTTCATGGTTGGGACCCTGGATCGGATCGATCCTGAGGCCCTCACTACCGCGTTCGACCGGTCCGTCATCGACGGCCTGCTCAGCGAGCTGCCCGGTGCCTCGGGGCCCATCGGAGTAATCGTCTCCAGCCTCGCTCAGGCCGCCGGTCTGACGGCGGATGCCGCCGCTTGGTCGACGGTGGCGACATGGTTTGGAGACGTCGATGGCCGCGTGTCGGTCGAGAGTCGCCTGGCGCTGTCGGCAGAGTTGATGGTCGAGACCCGTGACGCGGTAGTCGAGCTCGACCCGGCCCCCCTCATCGCTGCCTCCCAAGTGCAGTACCGCGCCCTGCAGGGCGCTGTTGATGGCCTCGCCGCCGACTCCCTGCTCAAAGCCGCGTTGGAGCCTCTGCTGGCGGGGCGCTCGCCTGCCGAGTTGCTTGGCCCCATCGTCGAGAATCGGGGTCGCTATCTGGCCCAACTCGAGCTCGACGCCACCGCCTTGGTCCAAGTGTCGACTAACGGGCACAGCGAGATCAACGCTATCACGGACGGCCTGACCGACGCCCTGATGCCGATCGCTGCCATCGGTGCCTGGTTTCGCAGCGTGCTCGCCCGATTCGGAATCACGGATCCAGAGCGGCCCGTTGTGAGCCTCATCGAAACGCTGCTCGACATCGCCGGCCCCGACCGGGTGCTGCCGCCGCTGCGAGACCTGATCGCCGCCGTCCGCGACAAGTTGGTAGAGATCGTCGAAGCCGCGTTGGAGCCCGCCATCGAGATCACGGGCGCGGTGGAGTCGACGGTGGCCCTCATCGACATCGGCCCGGTGATCGACGAGGTCACCAGCCTCCACGCCGAGATCGGCGCCCAGATCGCCGCCCTGACCCCGGAAGCCCTTCTCGGAGATGCAATCGCCCGATTCGACGGCGCGGTCGACCGCCTCGAGACCTTCGATCCGCTGGCTCCGGTGCGGGGCCTCATCGACGATCTGACGCTGACGATCGATACGACCTTTGACACTCTCAAACCCAGCGTGATCTTCCAAGACCTTTGTGACATCTACGCCTCGATCCTGGAGCTGGCCGGCGGCCTCGATGTCCGCGGCCTACTCGAGCCGATACTGACCGCGCTCGAGGGGATCGCCTTGCAGCTCGACATCGGGCTCGAAGAGACGGCCGAGGCTCTCGCAAGACTCCAGGCAGCACTGCCCGGCGAGGTTTCCTCGCAATCGGCCTCAGGGTCCGTCAGCGTGAGTGGCGGGATATCGCTATGAGTCGCACCGGCCGCGGCAGTCGCCGCGACGAGATGTTCTACGCCGAGCGCGCGGCCGGTGACAAGGTGGCCCCGGGCCGCGGCGCCGACAGTCCGGCGGCCGTGTTGCGGCGGCAGCGTGCGGCGCATCGGAGGAGGCAAGCCGACGACCACGCGCCCCCCGATGACCTGGGCCTCGAGGCGGCACTCGACGTCTCCGTGCCCGGCGCCAAGAACTGGATCCCGCTTGGTCCCTACGCCGTCACCGAGGGTCAAGCCGGCGGAGAACCCGTCATCAGCGGCCGGGTCCCCGACATGGCGATCTCCGCCGACGGCAGGCGGGTATATGCCGCTACCGCCAACGGAGGGGTCTGGCGGAGCCTCGATGCCGGACGGACCTGGCAGCCGATGTCCGATGCCGTTGATCAGGACCCGATCGGTGGCAACTTCATCGGCACCATTCCTGGCCCCCCCGTGCTGGGCCGCGTAACCGGCGTCGATACCCAAGCGTGCGGTGCGATTGACCTTGTCGATGGAGGAACCCCCGACCAGGACATTCTCTATCTCGGGACCGGAGAAGCCTTCGGCGGTTCGACCCTATATACCGGGGTCGGCGTTTACCGATCGGTGAACGGAGGCTTCAGTTGGACACGCGAGGAAACCGCACCGACGCCGAACCTGCTCGACGGTGAGGGTTGTTTCGGTCTCGTCGTCGACCATGCCGATCCCGAGCAGGCGGTTGCGGCCACCACGGACGGGATCTGGCGGCGGGACGCGTCGGTCACGCCAGCCGTGTGGCGGCGCCAGGCCGTTGCCACGGTGCCCGGCGGCCTGAACACATACACCGGTCTCGCCGGGAAGCGCATCGGTGGCGTCACGCGCTTCTACGCCGCCCGATTCCGCGATCGCATCTACACGTCGACGCCCGGGGCGGCGGCATGGGCCGATCTGGGTTTCCCCGGCTTCCCGGCCACCGATGTCGGACGCGTCACCCTCGCCATCAGCGCGGGCGAGCGCAACGTGCTCTATGCCCTGGTATCGGACACGTTCCACGTCGGTGACACCGATCGGAGGCGTCAGCTCCTCGGGCTGTGGCGGGTCGATATCGATGAAGCGGCAGCCACCAGGCGGTGGCGTCAAGTCTCAGGTGTGCCGGAGAAGCTCTTCGGCAAGAACACCAACGGTGGGGCCCAGGGTGAGTACGACCAGGCGTTGACGGTCGATCCGAACAACCCCAACGTCGTGTACGTGGGTGGCTCGACGGTCGGCTCCACCGCCGCCGCCCTGTATCGCCTCGAGATCGAGATCTCGGGAACTGACGTTTCCGCCGAGGGTCGCCACATCGGCGAGTCGGTCCATCCCGACGTGCACAGCCTGCTGCACGCTCCGGGAAGCAGCGACGTTCTCTGGGTGGGATGTGACGGCGGCCTCTTCGTCACTGACAACGCCCGTGGATCGGGATCGTCGCTGTTCGAGGCGCGCAACACCGGACTGGCGATACTCACTCCCAACGGGCTCGATCAACATCCCTCCAATCCGGCCTACTTCTTCTGTGGGGTGCAGGACAACGGCGGGGTCCGCTACACGGGATCGGAAGTGTGGGTACACCAGCTTCCCGGTGACGGCGGCGACACCGTCATCAACTGGAACGATCCGACCGAGTTCCTCAACATCTACACGAACGCGACTATTCGCAAGGCGAAGACCGACGGCGGGCGCTGGTCGCGCAGCGGCGCCAACGTGGACCTTGCAGACGGCGAGGAGACCCGCTTCTACTCGCCGATGGTCGGGGCCCCCAACGACGGCAACGCCGCCCACGCCAAGCGGGTCGCCTTCGGCGGTGAGCGGGTGTTCATCTCCGACAACTTCGGAGGACGGTGGAAGTCGATACCGAGCGACGACTACGCCGCCGACGCCTTCACCCCCAAGGCCAGGACCCGGTCGCTGGCATTCGCCTCCCACAGCTTGCTCTTTGCCGGAACGGAGGACGGCCGGGTCCTCATGTTCCAGGAGACCGCGGCCGGATGGCAGCCGGCACAAGCCCTTCCCGCAGTGCCGGGAATCGGGAACCGCCCCATAACCTCGATCGCCATCGATCGGCGCGACGCCACCGGCCAGTCCATCTGGGTGACGGTCGGGGGCTCCCCCAATGGGTTGCGCCGCGTTTTCCAGGCGCAGTTCAGCGCAGGACCCCCGCCGACCTGGGCGTGGACCAATCGCTCCGGGAGCGGCGCCGGCCTGCTGATCGACAGCCAACACAACAAGATCGTCGTCGATCCCGACAACGCCTCGCATCTGTGGGTTGGCGCCGACGTCGGGGTTTGGGAATCGACCGATGCCGGCGTCACGTGGACCGCCCTCCAGCCCGGGCTTCCCGACACGGCCGTTGTCGATCTGGACGTCTTCCCAACGGCCCCCGACGTGCGGGCGCTGCCGGTGGCCACGCGACCCAAGAAGCGCCTTCGGGCGACCTTGCATGGACGCGGCATGTGGGAGCTGCCCATCGACGGCGACCCCACCCCGGCCTCCGAGCTCTACCTGCGCACCAACCTGCTCGACACCGGCCGGGGGCCGGCCCCGATAGGTCTGCCGTTGCCACTGGATCCGAGCGAGACCAGCGACGCCCATCCGAGCCCCGACATCATTGTCGACCCTCCGAACAGGCAGGGGCAGTACAGCCTCGATCCGGGGGGCAACATCGACATAGTGCAGTACTTCGAGGCCTTCTCGGACACGGTGCCTGCAGTTCTCGCCAACGTTCCCGACGCCATTGTCAGCACAAAGGTGCATGTCAGCGTGCACAGTCGGTCGCGTTTCGCCACCGATGACGTCCAGGTCATGCTGCTGCTGGGGCGCATGGCTGATGAGGACACAACGCCCGCTCTCCCCGCAGGCTTCGAGGCCAATGTCCAAGCCGGCACCGTTGTCGACACCGCGGACTGGAAGACCGTCGGCTTGCGGACCCTCTCCGGGGTCGTTGCCGGCAGTCCGAAGATCGCCACGTTCGATCTCCGGTCGGATGTGCTGCCGCCGGCGGACCAGTCTGCAGGTGAGCATCGCGTTCTGCTGGCCTTCGTCCACGCCACGGGCGACGAGTTCGCCGGCACCGCAACCGACATCGAAGAGCTGGTCAAGGCCGAGCGGCGTAGCGCACTACGGGTCGTCGAGGTCAAAGCGGCGCAAGGGGCGGCGGCCGCCGGAGCAGTGCCGGGCGGCGCAGGAAGCGACATCCTCGGTGCCGGGCCGATCTCCGAGGCTGCTGGTCGCCGCGGTCCGAGCGTGCTGGTTCCCACGGCCACCGCGCTGCTAGCGCACAAGAGGCTGTCTGATGTCGTCGACGCGCTACAACGGCGCATCAACACGAACAAGGTGCGGCCCAGTCTGGGCAGCTTCCGGAGCACGACGACGCAACCCGCCGCCGTCGAACGCCAAGTGCTCGCGCTCGCCAAGTCGGCCCAGGAGATGTTCCGCGGCGGCCCGGCCGCGCCGCCCAACCCCAACGTTCCCCTCTCGGGGATCGGGACCTTTCCCATGCTCGGCGCAGTCGGGCTCGAGATCCCGGCGTTTGCTTCGGTCTTCGCCCCCGGCGGGGATTGGGTATCGGAGGCGATTCGCCGGGGCACTCCCGACCCACGTCGGAGCCTCGTCGACGTGGCGTCGGCCGAGTTCTCACTCGAGGTGGGGCGGATCGGTCTGACCAAGACCTCCGACGCGGAGGCCCAGGCGCGGATCCGGGCAGCGACGATGGGACTCATCGCCGCCACCAGCGCCGGCGTGATCGTCGCCCCCCAGCTGGCCGACCTGCTCGCCATCGAGACCAACCGCGACTGGGGGAGATGGGCCGCCTCCGGGGGCGCCGCCGCCACCGACGAGCTGATTCGCCGCAGGATGTTCCCCGGCCTGGATCCGGCGCAAGTCGCCAGCTGGTGGCCGGCCGTCGACCAGGTCCCGATCGAGCTGTGGGAGGGCTACGTCCAAGCGCTGGAGACCGTGCATGGCCTGCCCGATGGTCGGCGGCAAGGCTTCGCCGACCACGAGCCCGACCTCGGACAGTCGTTGACCCCGCGGCGTATGCGCAATGCGTACGCCATGCTGCGCAGCAACCTCGGGGCGTCTTCGTGGTCGTGGCCGGCCTGGTGGGGGATTCTCACGCCGATGATGCTGGGGCCTCCAATCGCCATGCTCGCCGGGCTGGCGCTTCCCCACGCCAGCAAGTTCTTCAATCCCGGTCAGCCGCTGGACGAAAGAGCCGTCTTCGAGCTGGCCACCCTGGGGATGGGGGTCGGCAGCGTGAGTCCGCTCGTCTATTCGATGATCCTGTGGGGCCTCGTCGGCGACTTCCACGAGCCGTTCGTCAACGCCCTGGTGATGGCCGTGGCCCGGGCGGTGCTCACCGGAGTTGGTCTCGGCGCCGATATGAGCCCCTTGGGGCGCTGGCTGGGCATCTTCACGCCGATGGTGAGCCTCGACGTGTACGCCGCAATTCGCAGCATCGTCGCCGCCGCCAAGGATCGGCCGGGTCCCAGCTTCGTGTTCGGGCTGCAGACCGTCCCGGTCATCACCAGCCTGGTGACTCTGATCTTCTCGACGATCGCCAAGCTCGCCGTCGATGAGGCAGACGACACCTGGCCGTACTGGCTGGTGCTGATCATCGCCGCGCTCGGCCTCTGGCTCGGGCTCGGGATCGGGCTGGCGGTCCCCCTCTCCCACGGCGGGGGCTTCTGGTCATGGTTCATGCGCAAGGACCGCCAGATCGGGCTCGCCGATGCGTTGCAGGCGG
>CAMYJM010000079.1 GCA_947258635.1 uncultured Acidimicrobiaceae bacterium | reverse complement strand
GAGCTCGAGCGCGTACCCGGGCGACAGCTGGATGTCGAGCGCCGTCTGGCGCTGCACTATGGCGCCGTCGGCTGGGGAGAACCGCTCGACTGCGGCCGGTAGTTCCGCCAGGTCGCCGGACGGGGCGAGGACGATGGCGCCAACGGCCAGCGTCCCGAGAAGAAGTCCCAGGATCGACAAGATCACGCGGTATCGGGTGGCACTCACCGCAGGGATTTTACGGCGAGCCGGTCGTCGCCGGACCACTACCGTGTGCCCATGAAACTCAACCCCGTTCTCGACAAGCTTGGGGCCTACCAGATCGCAATGATCCAGGAGCGGGCCCGTGCCCTGGCCGCGGCCGGCAAGCGGCTGATCGACTTCTCGATCGGCGACCCCCGCGAGCCGACACCGCGTTTCATCCCGGAGGCGCTCCACGCCGCAGTGCCGGAGGTGTCGCAGTACCCGCTGACCGCCGGGATGCCCGAGTTGCGCCGGGTCATCGCCGACTACCTGGGACGCCGCTTCGGAGTGAGCATCGACCCGGACACCCAGGTGATGCCGACGTCGGGCTCCAAGGAGGCCGTCTTCAGCTCGCCGCTGGCGTTCGTCGACCCGGGGGCCAACCAGTCCGTCGTCTACGGCACACCGGGCTACCCGATCTATGAGCGGGGCGCCCTGTTCGCCGGCGCGATCACCGATCCGGTCGTCCTCGAAGGCGACTTCGTGCTGCGGGCATCCGCTGTCTCGGATGAGTCGTGGGACCGGGCCCGGATGCTGTGGATCTGCACCCCGCACAACCCGACCGGCTCCGTCACCAGCGACGCCGAGCTCGCCGAACTGGTCGCCGCCGCCCGGGCCACCGACACGCTGCTGATGTCCGACGAGTGCTACGCCGACATATATGAGGAGTCGGTACACCCCGACGGCCCCGGCTCGGCTTTGCAGCACGGCGGCGCCGACGCCGGGGGAGTGCTCGCCTTCTTCAGCTGCTCGAAGCGCTCCGGGATGACCGGGTACCGCTCCGGGGCGATGGTCGGTGACGCCGACGCCATCGCCGCCCTGAAGCGGCTGCGCACCGCCACCGGCACCGCGTCTCCCGACTTTGTTCAGGCCGCTGCCGCGGCCGCCTGGAGCGACGACGCCCATGCCGCCGAGCGGCGGGCGATCTTCGCCGAGAAGCGCCGGGTGTTGCGGCCCGCCTTCGAGAAGCTCGGCATGGAGGTCGTGGCGTCCACCGCCGGGCTCTATATGTGGGTGCAGGTCGAAGATGACATGGCCACAACCGAGCGCCTGCTCGAGCACGGCATCGTGGTGTCGCCCGGCCGGTTCTTTGGTGCCGGGGGCGAGGGATATCTCCGGCTGGCGCTCGTGCCCACCGTCGGCGACTGTGAGGATGCCGGCAACGCCATTGTGGAGGCGCTGACATGAGCGACATGCGCCCGATGATCGAAGCGGCTTACGCCGGCGACATCGAGATCGAGGAAGCCGCCAGCGCGGTGTCGGCCGCCATCGAACTGCTCGACAAGGGTGAGATCCGGGTCGCCGAGCCGATCGACGACCGCGATGGGAACGATCCCGACGACTGGCAGGTCAACGACTGGGTGAAGGAGGCGATCCTGCTCTACTTCCGCCTGGCCGGGCTCGAGACCTGGGGGATCGGCCCGTTCGAGTTTCACGACAAGATCCCGATCAAGAAGGGCCTCGCCGCCGCCGGGGTGCGGGTCGTGCCACCGGGCACGGTCCGCTATGGGGCGTTCTGTGAATCCGGCGTGGTGGTGATGCCCGGCTATGTGAACATCGGCTCTCGCGTCGGAGCCGGCACGATGGTCGACACGTGGGCCACCGTCGGCTCATGCGCCCAGATCGGGCGCAACGTTCACCTATCGGGTGGCGTCGGAATCGGCGGGGTCCTCGAACCGCCGAACGCCCGGCCCGTGATCGTCGGCGACGGCGCGTTCATCGGCAGTCGCTGCATCGTCACCGAAGGCGCGCTCATCGGCGCCGGCGCCATTCTCGGCGCCAACACGACACTGACGTCCTCGATCCCGATCATCGACGTGACCGGCGCCGAGCCGGTCGAGTACCGCAGCTATGTGCCGCCGCGGGCGGTGGTGGTTCCCGGCACCCGGCCCCGGGAATTCCGCTCCGGGACCGTGCAGCTCGCCTGTGCGTACATCATCGGGCAACGCAGCGCCGACACCGACACGAAGCTGAGCCTCAACGACGCGCTGCGCACCCACGGGATCGCAGTATGAACCCGGTCCACGAGACGCTGGAATGGCTGGTCAACATCCCGTCGGTGACCGGCAATGAGGGGCGCATCGCCACCGCCATCGCCGAGCGCCTGCTGCCCACCTGGTCGCTGGCATCTGTCGCCCGCATTGGCAATTCCCTCATCGTTGGGGAACCGTTGGGGCGGCCCATGATCGTTGTGTACGGCCACACCGACACGGTGCCCGAGCAGGGCAACGGAACCGCCCGCGTTGAGGGTGACCGCATGTATGGGCTGGGCACCTCCGACATGAAGGCCGGGTTGGCCGTGATGATCCACCTGCTCGAAGACGAGGCTATTCGAACCGGGCACTTCGATGTGGTCGGCGTCTTCTATGACAAGGAAGAGGGCCCGGCGGTCGAGAACGGCCTGGAGGAGGTGCTCGACCGGGCCGAGTGGCTGGCCGCCGCCAAGCTGGCCATCGTGATGGAACCAACCGATCTACAACTCGAGCTCGGCTGCAACGGCGTGCTCAACGCCGACGTCATCTTCCGCGGCAAGTCGGCTCACAGCGCCCGGCCCTGGCTGGGGGAGAACGCGGTCACCAAGGCCGGGGAGTGGCTGGCGGAGCTGCATGCCAGGGAGCCGGTGCCGGTGGTGATCGACGGACTCGAGTATCGCGAGGTGTTCTCGATCACGCGCGCCGAGGGCGGCATCGCCAACAACATCATCCCGCCCGAGTTCGTGTTCAACCTCAACCACCGGTTCCCGCCGTCGTACGACCTCGCCCAGGCCGAGGTGCGGCTCCAGGCGGTGGCGGCGGCGGCCGACGAAGTCATCATCAAGGATCGGGCCCCCGCCGGGAGAGTGCCCGAGGGCAACGAGCTCGTCGCCGAGCTACAGAGGATCACCGGAGCCGAACGGGCCGCCAAGCAGGGGTGGACCGACGTGGCCCGGCTCAGCGAGCGAGGCATCCCCGCTGTCAACTACGGCCCCGGTGAAGTGGCCCAGGCGCACCAGGCGGGCGAGAACGTCCTGCTGGCCAACCTCGACGAGGCGCTGGCCGCGCTACGCGAGTTCTTGGGCGGCTGACGGCTTCAGCGTCAGCCACGGCAACGTGACGTGGACGATCGGCCCCACCCCAAAGGCGAACAGCAGGGTGCCGACGCCCACGGTCCCTCCGAGCAGCCAGCCGACCGCGAGCACGGTCAGCTCGATGGCGGTGCGGACTGCTCCGATCGGCAGGCCCCGCTTGGCGATACCGGTCATGAGCCCGTCGCGGGGGCCCGGCCCGAGCCCGGTACCGATGTAGAGGCTGGTGGCAACGCCGATCATGGCGACACCGCCGAAGAGCATCACCCAGCGCAGCGGCGTGCTGGAGATGGTGTCGGGGAGCCGCCACAGGGTGAGGTCGATGACGATACCGATCAGGATCACGTTGGCCACGGTGCCGATGCCGAGCTTCTCGCGAAGCGGTATCCAGCCGAGCAGCACCAACAAGCCCACGATGATGCCCACAGTGCCGATCAGGATTCCCGTCTCGAACGAGATGCCCTGATGCAAGACCTCCCACGGTGACAGCCCGAGGTCGGCGCGCACCATCAGGGAGACTCCGATGCCGAATACCGTCAACCCGATGAAGAGGCGCACCAACCGGGCCGGCATCCCACGGCGCGGCGGAGGTTCGAGGAAGAGATCAGCAAGAGCCATCGCCGGCGAGCCTACCGCCGGCGGCGCCCACCGAACCCGGCGGCAACCGCAGCCGGCCCATGGCGGTTAGCATCGCCTCATGCCCGTTGAGATTGACATCGCCAAAGTCGCGTCCCTGGCGCGTATCGCCCTATCGCCGGAAGAGCTGCGACGCTACGGAGATCAACTCGGCGCGATCCTCGAACACGCCGAGCGGGTGCAGCAGCTGCCCACCGCGGGAATCCCGCCCACTTCGCATCCGGTACCGATGACGAACGCCTTCCGCGACGACGTCGTGACCGGATCGCTGCCGCTCGCCGACGTCCTGGCCGGGGCGCCCGAGGCCGAAGACGGATATTTCCGGGTGCCACCTGTGCTCGGTGACTCATGACCGACCCCGCCGATCTCACGATCAAGGCTGCCGGCGCCGCCATGCGGGCGGGTGAGCTGACTTCCGTCGACTTGACCGAAGCCGTGCTCGATCGGGCCCGGATAACCGAATCGCACCTCCATGCGTTCCTCACCCTCGACCAGGACGGAGCCAAAGCCGCCGCCGCGGCCGCCGATGCCGCGCTCACTGGAGGCGCCGATGCCGGTCCGCTCCACGGCATCCCGATCGCCCTCAAAGACAACATGTGCACGAAGGGGATCGAGACGACGGCTTCCTCGCAAATCCTGTCGGGCTGGATCCCGCCGTACAACGCCACCGTCGTCGATCGGTTGGGCGCCGCCGGCGCCGTCGTCGTCGGCAAGACCAACCTCGACGAATTCGCCATGGGCTCTTCCACGGAGAACTCGGCCTACGGGACGACCCGCAACCCATGGGACCCCGAAACGGTGCCCGGTGGCTCGTCGGGGGGATCGGCCGCGGCGGTGGCGGTCGGTTCGGCCCTCGGAGCCTTCGGCTCCGACACCGGCGGCTCGATCCGCCAGCCGGCCGCGTTGTGCGGCGTTGTCGGCATGAAACCGACATACGGCCTGGTCAGCAGGTATGGGTTGATCGCCTTTGCCTCATCCCTCGATCAAATCGGCCCCTTCGCCAGGTCGGTCGAGGACGCCGCGGTGCTCCTCGAGGCGATCGCCGGCTTCGACATCCACGACGCCACCAGCATCCGCGGCGACGTCCCCAACATCCGCGGCTCGCTGCATGATGGGGTGGCCGGCCTCAAGGTCGGCATCGTCACCGAGCTGAGTACCACCGGAATCGACGCGGAAGTGCGCGCCGCTGTCGACCAGACGGTCGATGGTCTCAGCAACGCCGGGGCTGAGGTGGTCGACGTGTCGCTGCCGAGCTGCGAGTACGGTCTGTCGGCCTACTACCTCATTGCCCCCGCCGAGTGCTCGGCCAACCTGGCCCGTTTCGACGGGGTGCGCTTCGGGTTGCGTGCCGAAGGTGCCACCACCGAGGAAATGATGGCGGCGACCCGCGCCGAAGGTTTTGGCCCCGAGGTGATCCGGCGCATACTGCTCGGTACGTATGCTCTCAGCGCCGGGTACTACGACGCCTTCTACGGGCAGGCGCAACGGGTCCGCACTCTGATCCGCCGCGAGTTCGCCGCCGCCTATGAGGACGTCGACGTGCTGGTGGCGCCGACCAGCCCCACCACGGCGTTCCCGGTTGGCGAGCGGGCGGCCGACCCGATCGCCATGTACTACTCCGACGTGTGTACGATCCCGGTGAACCTGACCGGCGACCCGGCGATCTCGGTCCCCGTCGCCCTCGACTCGAAGGGGCTGCCGATCGGCTTCCAGGTGATGGCTCCGGCCCTGGGGGAGGAGCGGCTGTTCCAGGTTGCCCAGACGGTCGAAGACATCGCCGGCTTCACCGCCCGGGCCGGCCTGGCTTCCTCGGAAGTACTGCAGCCGTGAGCGACTACGAAGCGGTCATCGGGATCGAGACCCACGTCGAGCTGATGACCCGGTCCAAGATGTTCTGCGGCTGCCCGGTCGCCTTCGGCGAGGCGCCCAATACCACGACGTGCCCGGTGTGCCTCGGACTGCCCGGGGCGATGCCGGTGCCCAATGCCGAAGCGATTGAAGGGATCCTCAAGATCGGCACGGCGCTCGACTGTCACGTCGCCGATACCTCATACTTCCACCGCAAGAACTACTTCTATCCCGACCTGCCCAAGAACTATCAGATCTCCCAGTACGACGTGCCCATCTGTCACGACGGCTCGATTTCGATCGACGTCGACGGCGCGGCGACGCGGATCGGGATCACGCGGGTTCACATGGAAGAGGACACCGGCAAGAGCATCCACATGGGTGGCGGCGGCCGCATCCACGACGCCGAGTATTCGCTGCTCGACTTCAACCGTTCGGGGGTGCCGCTCGTCGAGATCGTCACCGAGCCCGACATCCGCAGCGCCGAGCAAGCCCGGGTCTACGGCGCCGAGTTGCAGCGCATCGTGCGCACGCTGGGTGTGTCCGACGCCCGGCTTGAAGAGGGCAGCATGCGCTTCGATGCCAACATCTCGGTGCGCCCCACCGGTTCCGAAGTGCTCGGGACCCGGGCCGAGATCAAGAACGTCAACTCGCTGCGCTCGCTACAGCGGGCGGTGGCGTTCGAGATCGCCCGCCAGATCGAGCTCATCGAGTCGGGCGGGACGGTCGTCCAGGAGACCCGCCACTGGAACGAGGAGTCCGGTACTACGACGTCGATGCGCTCGAAGGAGGAGTCCGAGGACTATCGCTACTTCCAAGAGCCCGACCTCGTGCCGATCGAGGTGTCCGCCGAGTGGCGCGATGCCGTGGTCGCCGCCTTGCCGGAGCTACCCGCCGCGCAGCGGGCCCGCTACCAGGCCCTCGGCGTGGACGCCCGGGTCGCCGGGGTACTCGTGGCGACCGACGAGCTGGGCGCGCTCTTTGAAGAGGCCATGGCCGCCGGTGGCGACCCCCGGCTGATCGGCAACTGGCTCAGCGGCGAGGCGGTTGCCTGGAGCCGGGCCGAGGGCGTCGAGGTCGGGGCGTCCCCGGTCACGGCGAGCCATCTCGTCGAGCTGGCCGCCATGGTGGCCGACGCGACTCTGTCGGCATCTGCCGCCAAACAGGTGCTCACCGGGGTCCTCGGCGGCGAAGGCTCACCGGCCGAGGTGGCCGAGGCGCGCGACCTGGTGCAGATCTCCGATCAAGGTGTCATCGCGGCTGCCGTCGACGAGGTGCTGGCCGCCCACCCCGACGCCGTCGACGGGATCCGCGGCGGCGACATGAAGCCGATCGGGTTCCTCGTCGGCCAGGTGATGCGGGCCACGGGCGGCAAGGCCGACCCGAAGCAGGTCCAACAGCTGATCCGGGACAAGACAACGGGCTGATGCCATCGATGATGACGCGGACGGGGCGACCGCGGCCGTCACCGTCGCCGAGCTGCCGTGGGACGCCGGCGGCGACACTGCCGACTTCTGCCACCGGGCTACAACAGCCCTTACGCGGCAAGCAACATGCCGATCCCCACCAACCAGGAGGGTCGGCGGCGCTGACGGATTGCCGACCCAACTAGGAGGCGACCGTCCACTGCCACGCATGCCAGACAATCAAGGCATTGAAGATGAATCCGAAAAGGATCAAGAAGTTGTCGTATGTGCCGGGGTAGGGCAGACCGGCGAGATTGAACAGCACGAGTAAGACCGCGGCGACAATGCTCACCCAACGAATCAAGGGATACGGCAACGTCAGGGACAGGACCGACATGACGATCGGGATCAGCATGAACAAGGCGGCGAGCATCCACATGGCTTGACTGGCCTTTTGGCCGTCGATTTCGCCCGGCACGAAGTCGCCGGCAAAGACTCGTATCACATCACCTAGGAGATAGGTCAGCATCAGGGCCACCCACGAACCCGCAAGGATGATCCGCACTTCATCCATCGAACGGTCCTCCATTCACACGAAATGGCTGGCTAGCTGTGCGCCACTACGGTGACACCGGTCAGCGGCTGTGCCATCTCCCGGTTTCCCAGTCGATGGTAGCCGTACACGATTTCGGCACCGACTATCCGGTTCGCTGCGCAACCTCGATCTCGGAGGATATGTCGAGAAGATGGTGGCAGCGGTCCACACCGCAACTGGCACAATGGGAGGGCTAACAGACCCTCATCGAGTGCCCGTTCCCCACGTTGTGGACCCGTGTGCACCGAGCGCCGTCGTGCCGCTAGGCGTGGTTCGGTAGCACGAGCGTCTCGCCCATATCTAGTGATCTCGCGCCCGAGAGGTCAGCTGCGCTGAGGTCGTCAACGCCTCCGACTGCGGCGCGTTGACCCGTTTGCAGTGTCTTGCGCCCCGTCACAGCTACGAGCCGTCTGGCATGCTTAGGGGTATTGGGTTGTGCGCCGCAGGCGAGGACCTCGGCTCGCAACTGAGGCGGGATCATCGTCGGAAGGAGAACTAATACGCATCCAAGGTGATTTGGCAGAAAGGAACAGCAATGAAGAGAAAGCTATTCGTGCTTCTCGCAATTGTCGCCGTGCTGTTGACCGTGGTTGCAGCACCGGTGAGTGCGAAGAATCCACTTCGTGGCGAACAGGTCTTGACGTTGAACCAAGACGCCGAAGGCAATTTCGGGCTCTATGGATGTTCGGACATCTCGTGGTTTGGAGCCATTGTTATCGATGGCACCACCTATGGCATGGCCCTCTACCCCCTAGGCAGTGTGTTCCCTGGGAAGACGCAGCACTGGGAGGAGAACTGGACGATCTTCAGCGGAGAGTTCACTGTGGAGGATGGGGAGTTGGTCAGCTGTGGTC
>CAMYJM010000078.1 GCA_947258635.1 uncultured Acidimicrobiaceae bacterium | reverse complement strand
CCGCGGCGCTCAGCGTCGCGGCGGAGCCGGGCATTGAGCCCACCCCGTTGGCGATGATTGAGTCGATCTGGGCCGCGGTGAGTGTCGTGTTGACCAGCGCTGGCCCGAAGCCGCCCTCCAGGTTGGCGCCGTGACATCCGGCACAGTTGGCGGCGTAGAGCGCTGCACCGTCAGGGCCGGCTGGGGGCATGGTCGTGGCTCCCGGCGGCACTGTGGTACCCGGGGGTGCCGTCGTGCCCGGGGGTGCCGTTGTGGTCGGTGGCGCGGTGGTTGTTGGTGGGCGCTCGTCCCATTCCTTGTCGTGGCACGAGTAGCACGACGGGGTGAACCCGCTCACGCCGCGCAGGTCGGCGCCGTGACAGCTCGTGCAATTGCTCGAATACGGCCGGTCCTTCTCGACGGCGTGCCAGTGACCGTCTTCCTTGTCCGGATGCAACAGGCCGGCGAACGTCGGAGCCCCATCGCGGCAATCGTCATCGTCATCGTCATCGTCGCATCCCGGAGCCCGAGTGGTCGTGACCGGCGGGGCCGTTGTGGCCGGTGGAGTGGTGGTTGTGGGTGGGCGCTCGTCCCACTCTCGGCCGTGGCACGAGTAGCACGACGGGGTGAACCCGCTCACACCGCGCAGCTCACCGCCGTGGCAGCTGGTGCAACCGTTGGTGAAGGGCCTCTCCTTGCCTCTGGCATGCCAGTGGCCGTCCTCCTGATCAGGATGCAACATGCCGGCATAGGTGGGCGCCGCACCGTAGCCGCGGCCCTCGTCCAGGCCGATCACATAGTCGGCGATGGCGTTCACTTGCTCCGTGGAGAGGGCGTTGCCGAATGCGGGCATCTCAGGTTCGTCGCCTTTGATGATGGCTTCAACTATGTCCCAGAAGTCCTCTTCGAGGATGTCCGGACCCAGCGGTGTTCCTTGGGCATCGGCGCCGTGACAACCTGCGCAGAAGCTCCCATAGAGCTGCCTGCCAGAAAGCGGCTCGGTGGTCGTGGTGGGCGCAGACGTCGTCGTCTTCTTTGGCTTGACGTGCTTGTCCAACGAGGAGACGTAGCCGGCTATAGCGTCGATCTGCTCCTCGGTCAGCACTCCGCCGAAGGCCGGCATGGCGGCGCCTCGGCCCTTCGTCGCCGCACGGACGATATGGCGATACTTCTTGCCAGCGATGGCGGTGGCCGATCCTCCCCGGGCTTCCGATCCGTGACAGCCGGAGCAGAAGGCCTGGTAGAGCTGGTCGCCCGTCTGCGGCGTTGGGGGGAGGGTTGTCCCGCCCGGTGCGGTCCCACCGTCGAGGATGAACTGGGCAACGGCGGTTATCTCAGCGGCGCTCAATGAAGCGGCGAAGCCGGGCATTGCGCCGATACCGTTTGCCGTGGTGGATTCGAGCTCCGAAAGGCTCAGGGTTGTATCGGCCAATGCCGGCCCAAAGCCACCCTCCAAGTTGGCACCGTGACAGCCGGCGCAGTTGGCCGCGTAGATCGCGGCTCCGTCCGGTGCCGTCGGTGGCGCGGTTGTGGTCGGTGGCGCGGTCGTTGTTGTCGGCGGGGTTTGGAAGGCCAGTGTGAGCTCGGCGAGGGCGTCGATCTCGTCAGCGGACAAGATGCTGACATAGCTCGGCATGATCCCCACGCCGTTCGTCAAGCCGTCGACGATCTGGTCGAAGGTCAGGGTGCTGGCGATCAGGCTGGGACCGATTGCGCCTTCACCGTTGGGCCCGTGACACGCTGCACAGTTGGCGGCATAGAGCGCGGCGGCATCGATTGCCGGAGGAGTGGTGGTTGTGGTTGTGGTCGGTGGCGCGGCTGTAGTTGAGGTGGTGGTGGTCGTGGTGGTAGCCGGTGGGCCCTGGAAGGCCAGGGTGAAGCTGGCGAGGGCGTCGATCTCAGCCGCCGACAGCGACCCGGCGTAGCCCGGCATGAACCCGGCCCCGACCGCGATGACGTTGACGATCTCGTCGAAGGTCAGGGTGCTGGTGACCAGGCTGGGCCCCACCCCGCCTTCACCGTTGGCGCCGTGGCAACTCGCGCAATTCGCCGCATAGATCGCCGCCGCATCGATCCCCGGAGGCGCGGTCGTTGTCGTTGTTGTTGTTGTTGTTGTTGTGGGTGGCGCCGTGGTGGTTGGTGGGGCGGTGGTGGTTGGTGGGGCGGTGGTGGTTGGTGGCGTTGTTGTTGTGGTGGTGGTCGGCGGAGCCGTCGTCGAAGTCGTGGTCGTCGTTGTTGTGGCGGGTGGGCCCTGGAAGGCCAGGGTGAAGCTGGCGAGGGCGTCGATCTCGGCCGCCGACAGTGACCCGGCGTAGCCCGGCATGAACCCGGCGCCGTTCGAGATGACGGCGACGATCTCGTCGAAGGTCAGGGTGCTGGTGATCAGGCTGGGCCCGGCGCCGCCTGCACCGTTGGCGCCGTGGCAACCCGCACAGTTAGCCGCATAGATCGCCGCCGCATCGATGGCCGGCGCGGCCGTGGTCGTGGTGGTCGTGGTGGTCGTGGGTGGCATCGTCGTTGTGGCGCCGCCGGTGACGGTCAGAGAGACGGTGGCGACGTTCGACTGGCTGGTGCCGTCCGAGGCTCTGTACTGGAAGGAATCGGTGCCCTCGAATCCGGCGAGCGGCGTGTACATGAACATGCCGTCCGGGGCGAGGGTCAGGGACCCATGAGAAGCGCCGGCAACGGGCACAACAGTAAGAGCATCGCCGTCAGGGTCGCTGTCGTTTGCGAGTACACCCGGAGCGGCCACCGTGAGCGTTGTGCCGAGCTGGAGTGAGTAGGCATCGTCGACGGCCTGGGGGGCCGCCGCCGCGGCTTGGAGGAATTGTAGAGCGGAGTAGGCGGGACCATCCGGGTTATCGGCAGACGCCACACCGGAAACATGAACTCCGACGGCCAGAACAAAAGCCATTCCGAGTCCGAGGCCGCGCATCACCCTTGCTCGGATCACATGCCTGCGATTGACGGTGGGATCAGCGGTGCCACCCTGAGACCCCATGTATTCCCAAGCCTTCCCGCTGATCTCCATTGTCCTGCCCAGCGCACTTTAGCGGAATACCACGCTGCGTGCATGCGCCACTACTCGGCACTGTGTCACAGTGAGGCGGAGTAGTCATCGGGCGAGACAGCCCCCTTTTCTAGGGCCATTAGTCCCTACCACTCCGCGTGTTTGCGATCTGCCCGCCGGAGCCGTCCCTGGTTCGAGATGGGCCGGGCGCGGCTACCGGCGTTGGCGAGTGGCGCGGCTGGCGAATGCGAGGTAGGTGCCTGACCCCAGTACGAATGCCAAGAGGATGATCCCCAACGTCCGCGCCGCTACTCCTTGATCCGGGTCGTCCGACGCCTCGGGACGGGTCGTCGTTACCGCGGCCCCACTCGTAGTTGTGGTGTCACCCGGCTCCTGGTGGCCCTGCCCCATAGCCATGATCAGAACTGCCAAGTCCTCGATCTCGGTGCTCGAGAGCTGACTGCCGTATCCCGGCATGCCGCCGGCGCCGTCGGCGATGATGGCGATGAGGCCGGCGCTATCGAGCTGGGTTCCGACCAGGGCCGGACCCGAGGCACCCTCGCCACCGGAGCCGTGGCAGCCGGAGCACAACGTCTGATAGAGCTGGGCAGTTACGTCGGTCACCGCCGGATCATCAGGGGTGTCTTCCAGCGTCAGGATGAAGCCGACGACGGTCTCCACCTCCTCCGAGCTCAGGACGGAGGTGAATGAGGGCATGACGCCGCGGCCGGTCTGCATCACCGATGTCATGTCCGCCGCGGTGAGGGCAGTTCCTGCGAGCGCCGGTCCGATTCCGCCTTCTCCGGCAGTGCCGTGGCATGCCGCGCAGTGGGTGGCGTAGAGCAGGGACCCGTCCCCGCCTTCGCCTGGGGGTGCACCCCCTTGGAAGCTGGCCGTGAAGGCGGCGAGCTCCGTGATCTGCTCCGACGTCAGCGATGTGGAAAACCCGGGCATCGTGCCAAGCCCCCCTGAGATGACGGATTCGATTTCAGTCGTCGGCATGACACTTGCCTGCAGAGATGGTCCAAGGCCGCCCTCGCCGTTTGCTCCGTGGCAGCCGGCGCATTGACTTGCATATGCCGCCGACCCGCCGCTCGACGGGTCCAGGGTGGTGGTCGTCGCCTCCGAGTCTTGCAACCCCACCGCGTACGAAGAGACGGCGGAGATCTGGTCAGAGGCCAGGCTGCTCGAGTATCCCGGCATCCCGGCGGCCCCGCTCGCGACGATCGAGCGAACCTGGGCACTGGTGAGCGTGCTCGTCTGCAGAGACGGACCAGACCCACCCTGGCCGCCGGCGCCGTGACAGCCGGCGCACTTGGATGAGTAGATGGCCGATCCACTGGTGGGCGCTTCGGTGGTAGTGGCCCCGGGAGTCTGCAAGGCTTTCGTAAAGGTCGCCAGGCCCGAGAGCTCCGATGAGCTGAGGCTGCCGGAGGAGCCTGGCATCCCCGTCGCCCCGTTGGCGATGATGGACTGTATCGCCGATGTCGACAGGCTGCTCGTTTGCAGCGACGGCCCGGCACCGCCCTGGCCATTGGCGCCGTGGCACCCGGCGCACTTGGAGGAGTAGATGGCGGCGACTGACGGTGCCGCAGTCGACGTCGTTGTCGTAGTTGTCGTCGGCGCCGCGGCGACCGTTGCTTGTGCTGTATCACTGCCGGACAGCGCGGTGTCATCCGTGACGGTCAGAGTCACCGTGAAGGAGCCCGCCGCAGAGTACGTGTGCGACGGCCTTCTCCTTGTGGATGTGTTCCCGTCGCCGAAGTCCCACGCATACGTCAGGGTTGACCCTTCCGGATCGCTCGAGCCGGATCCGTTGAATGCGATCGCCTTGCCCGCGGTTCCCGTATACGGCCCGCCGGCATCTGCCGTGGGCGGCAGGTTCGACACCTCGCCGATCGTGGCCGATGTCGTCGCCGTGTGGGTGGCGCCGGCATTGTCCGTGACCTCGAGCTTCACGGTATAGACCCCGGCTTCGGGATAGCTATGAAACAGCGATTTGCCGGACGCGGCGCTGCCATCTCCGAAGTCCCAATCCCAGCTGACGATGGTTCCGTCGCTGTCAGAGGATCCGGACCCGTCGAATACGATGAAATCAGTTGGGTCGCCCACGTACGGCCCGCCGGTATCGGCCACGGGCGGCGCATTCTCGGCCTCCACGGCGATCGCCAACGTATCGGTCTCCACGGCATCCCCTCCAAGGCCGAAGTCGCCGTTGACGGCGTTACCGGCGCCATACATGGTGACGTCCCCGGCGGACGCCGGTGCGGTCCAGCTGAAGGTCCATGCGACCTCGCCGCCGGAAGTCGGCTTGGTGCCCGTGTGGACAACTTCGCCGCCGGAGACCTTGCTGTCGGCCCCGGCCACCAGTGTCCCCCCGGTGACCGAGACGTCGAAGCCGCCGCCGGTGCCGCCGACGATCGTGAGCGTGTAGCTGGCTGTCTGTCCGGGAGCGACGGTGGTGGGACCGTCCAGAGTGACGGTCGGTTTCACGCCACCACTGTGGCATTGGGAGCAGGTGGCCCCCCCGCCCGTCGCGGGGTTACCCGAGTAGCCGGAGATGCCGCCGCTGGAGGCCCCGGCGAGGTTTGTTGCCGACATGATCCAGCCGAGGGCACCCAGCATTGCCAGACCAACCACCCACATCACCGTCCGGCGCCGATCGAATGCTTCTAACACTTTGCCCTCTTCTGCCCTCGTCGTGTCAAACCCGTCCACGAGATTATCGCCTGCGTCTTCCCCGCGTGCCGGGCGTTCTGCCGACCGTTCGTTCCTGAGTACTCGGCGGCATCCCGCCGCCGACGATACAAAGGGTCTAGGGTCTGCGTGGATGATTGACCAGCGCTCCCGAGGTGGCAAATTGGACCTCGCCACGGGCAGTCCCGCGAAGGTAGCGACGTGACAATCGAAGGCATGCTGAGCCTCGAAGAGCTCCGCGCGCTCTACCAGGGCGATCAGGTCGATACGGTCGTCGTCGGCTTCACGGATCACTACGGGCGGCTGATGGGGAAGCGCTTCGACGCCGGTTTCTTCATGGACAGCGCCGTCGAATCCGGCACCCACGGGTGCGACTACTTGCTGACCGTCGACATGGAGATGGACCCGGTCGAAGGGTATGCGTACGCCAACTGGGAGCTGGGCTACGGCGACTTCCATCTGGTGCCCGACTTGAGCACCTTGCGACGGGCGGCGTGGGCGCCACGTTCCGCGTTCGTCCTCTGCGACATCGTCGACGATGCTGCGCATCAGCTCGTCTCGGTAGCGCCGCGCAGCGTTCTCAAGCGCCAGGTGGATCGGGCCGGGGCCGCCGGGTTCGACGTTATGGCGGCCAGCGAACTCGAGTTCTTCCTCTATGCCGATTCGTACCGGCAAGTGCATGACAAGGGTTACATCAACCTCGATCACGCCGGGTGGTACATCGAGGACTACCACATATTGCAGGGGGCCCGGGTCGAGTCGTATGTCGGAGTTGCTCGGCGCCACTTGCGCCACTCGGGGGTGCCGGTGGAGACCTCGAAAGGGGAGTTCGGGCGTGGCCAGCACGAGCTGAACGTTCGCTACAGCGATGTGCTGACGATGGCCGATCGCCACGTCGTCTTCAAACAGTGCCTCAAGGAAACCGCGGACGCCGCCGGAGTCAGCGTGACGTTCATGGCCAAGCCACATACCGACGAGGCCGGCAGCAGCTGTCACCTGCATCTCAGTCTGTGGCGCGACGGCGAGAATGCGTTTGCCGGTGGCACCGACCTCGGGGGATTCGCCGTCTCCGACGAGTTCCGCTGGTTCCTGGGTGGCTGGATGCGGTACGTCGCCGACGTCATGGCGTTCTACGCGCCAACCTTCAACTCTTACAAGAGGTTTAGGGTTGGGTCGTGGGCCCCGACCCGCGTCGCCTGGGCGCGGGACAACCGGACGGCGGGGTTTCGTGTGGTTGGCAGCGGGCCCAGCCTGCGGATCGAATGCCGCATCCCGGGCGCCGACACCAACCCCTACATGGCGTTCGCCGCCTCGCTCGCCGCTGGTATGTCGGGGATCGAAGAACGGATCGAGCCGCCGGAGATGTTCGTCGGAGACGTGTACATGGCGACTGATCTGCCCGAGGTCCCGCGAACACTCGAGGCAGCAACTGCCGAGCTCGACAGCAGCGAGTTCGCCCGGGCGGTCTTCGGAGAAGATGTGGTCGACCACTACGTGCACGCCGCGCGGGTTGAGATCGAGACGGCGGCGCGGTCGGTGGCCGACTGGGAACGGGCGCGCTATTTCGAAAGGATTTGAGGATGCGACTCGCAGGCAAGGTGGCGCTGGTGACGGGGGCCGCGTCGGGGATCGGCCGGGAGACGGCGCTGCTCTTCGCGGCGAACGGCGCCAAGGTGGCCTGCGTTGATCTCGTGGCCGAGAAGAACGCAGCCACGGTGTCTGCGATCGAGGCCGCCGGTGGCGACGCGGTCGCGTTCACGGCGGACGTTGCCGTTGCCGCCGAGGTCGAGGCCATGGTGGCCGCCACCGTCGACACCTTCGGCGACCTCCACATCGCGTTCAACAATGCCGGGATCATGCACCCCGAAGACGGCGACGCCGTCGAGACCGACGAGCACATCTGGGACCTCACGATGCGGATCAACGCCCTCGGGGTGTTCCTCGGCTGCAAGTACGAGGTGCCCGCCATCCGAGAGTCGGGCGGCGGGTCGATCATCAACACGGCGTCCTTCGTCGCCATCATGGGCGCCGCCACTCCCCAGATCGCGTACACGGCTTCCAAGGGAGCGGTCCTGGCCCTCACGCGCGAGCTGGCGGTCGTCCATGCTCGGGAGAACATCCGCGTCAACGCTCTCTGCCCCGGCCCGCTGCGCACTGAGCTGCTGATGAGCTTTCTCGACACCGACGAGAAGAAACAACGCCGGCTGGTCCACGTTCCCATGGGCAGGTTCGGTGAGGCCGTCGAGATGGCCCAGGCCGCCCTCTTCCTGGCGTCCGACGAATCGTCCTATGTAACCGGGAGCGACTTCGTTGTCGACGGCGGCCTGACCGCGGCGTACGTCACCCCCGAGTGACAGCGCGCAAATCTTGATCCGGCGACGCCGGTAACCTGCCTCTCGTGCTGCGCTTCCAATTGGGCCCGATCCCCGTCTCCGTTCATTTCTCGTTTCTGCTGTTGCTGTACTTCACGTACACGTGGACCGGCGATCTGCAGGATGCCGCGCTGCTGGGTATGGGGATCTTCGGCGGGGTGCTGCTGCATGAGACCGGCCATGCTCTGACCGCTCGCAGGTTCGGAGCGGCTGACGTCGCCATCTCGATCTTCGTCCTCGGCGGCGTGACGACCTACAAGCCACCCACCGGCTTGAGCGCGGGACGGCGTTTCCTGATTGCGGCGTCGGGCTCGGCCCTTGCCATCGCCGGTGCCATACCGGTGTTGTTCGCAGTGCGTTCCGATCTCATCGCGAATGACACGCTGGAACTGATCGCAAACGGGTTCGTCTTCGCTGCGTTGGTATGGGGACTCCTCAACTGGGTGCCGATCCGGCCGCTCGACGGCGGCCAGATGATGACGAGCGCCCTCCAGATCTTCTGGCCGGAGCAAGGGGCATCCATCGCCAAGGTGATTTCAGTGATATTCACCGGCGGCGCCGCCATTTGGCTGTTCAACTCCGGCCAAGGGTTGTTCGCCATGTACGTCGTGCTTATCGGTTTGATCGGCCTCCGCAACGACCCCGGAACCCAGCCGCGGGTCGAGCCCGCCCGACCCCGGCCGCAGCCGCAGCCCGAAGTGGAGACCG
>CAMYJM010000077.1 GCA_947258635.1 uncultured Acidimicrobiaceae bacterium | reverse complement strand
TCCGTCTACGACTTTGCCGGTCAGACCTATGTGGTCCGTAAGCCTCGCGTCGGGCAGGGCCCGCCGGCCGGGTCATCTCATGTTTAGGTGAGCTCGTGCCGATGTTGGCAGTGTGGATCGAGGGACCGCAGAAACGAATCCGGACGCGCTCGCAGGCTTGTTGGTGCCGTCTCCGTCGCGAGCCGAATCGTTCCCGGCCGTCGTTGCCGAGTTGGGCGAGCTGGCGCTCACGGGCCTTCCGGTCGGCGAGTTGTTTAGTAGGGCCTGCGATCTGCTGTGTGCCGCGCTCGACATGGAGTACTCCAAGGTTCTCCACCTGCCGGGCGGGACGGGACCGTTGGTTCTGGTCGCCGGCACCGGCTGGCGAGATGACGTGCAAATCGGGCTCGCCACGGTCCCGCGCCGGCGCGAGTCGCAGGCCGGCTTCACTGTGGAGACGGATGCCACCGTCGTCGTCGAGGACTTCACCCGGGAACACCGCTTCGTCGCACCGGAGCTTCTCCAAAGCCACGACGTCATAAGCGGCATGAGCGCGACGATCGGCGATGTCGACCGACCCTACGGCGTGCTGGGCGTGCACACTCGTCGACCGCGCGCCTACACGAACCAGGAAGCCGAGTTCGTGCGGCATGTCGCGAGTATCCTCGGCGGGGCGGTGCGGAATGACCGGGCCCGCGTTGACCTGGCCCTACGGGCGCTCGCGCAGGAAAGGCAGCTTCGCTTCCCCGCTGCCCTCGCCGCATCTGCCCAAGCGTTGCTTGCCAGCTCAGGAGAGGACCGCCTCGAGCAAGCGCTGGAAGCCTTGAAGACTGCGACGGACGCCACCTACATCTTCGTCGAACGAAATATCCAGGATCCCGACTTCGGGCTGTGCTCGCAAACGGTGGTGGAAGTCGAGCGGGCCGGTAAGCCACCGGCCAGCTCTTCTGACCCCTATTGGGATTTCGTCCCCTGGTCGCAAATGCCCATATCGCGCTCCCACCTCGAACGTGGTGAGCCGTTTCTCATCATCCCGAGCCAACTCACGGGTCCCGAGTACGAGCTCTACGCGGCGGATCCGTACCCAATCAAATCTGAGCTGGATATCCCGATCTTCGTCGACGGAGAGTGGGCGGGACTTGTTGGCTTTGCCGACACCGCGTCGGTTCGCGAGTGGAGCGACGAAGAGATGTCGATGCTCGGCACTGTGGGCCGCATGATTGGCGCCTTCTGGGAGCGGGAGGCGGCGCAGCGGCGCCTCGAGGAGCTCAGCCATCACAAGGACCGTTTTGTGGCGACTGTGAGTCACGAGCTGCGGACGCCGCTCACCAGCGTCCTCGGTTTCGTCGATCTCTTGCGCGATGGGGAGATCAATGAGGCCGATCGGGAAGAGATTCTGGGGCTCGTCGGCGACGAGGCGACCGATCTCGTCAACCTCGTGGAGGATCTGCTCACGATGGCGAGGGCCGGTCAAGCGTCATTTCACGTGGCCAAAGTGCCGGTCGACCTGCAGGCGCAGCTGAGGCAGGTGGTCGAGGCTATGGAGGATCTTCAGTCGAATTCGCTCGAGATCGGGGGAGTCGCCGGACGCGCCGCCGGTGATCCGGCCCGGGTTCGCCAGGTCTTCCGGAACCTGATTACCAACGCCGTCCGGTACGGCGGACCCACCATCATGGTTGCCTTGAGCCAGCAGGAAGAGAGATGGGTTCAGGTCACGGTCAGCGATGACGGCGAAGGGATCTCCGAAGCCGATCGCGAGCGAGTATTCGACCCGTACGAGCGCGCCCATCACGATCCCGGCATGACCGACTCCGTCGGACTGGGCCTGGCCGTCTCTCGGACACTGGCGCGTCGCATGGGCGGCGACCTCACATACGCCTATAGGGATGGAGTCAGTCGATTCACGCTCCGGCTACCCGCATGGCCCGAGAACGCGAGCGGTCCGGGGTCGACCTACCCGGGATCTGCGACGTAGTCACGAGGCGATTGTTGCCGCTGATCCTTCTAGATTGTCCCCATCGAGCGGCCGGCAGCCGGGCGGTCGCTTGGATTCCCGAGAAACGCAGAGGTAGCGACGACATGGCCCGCAAGCGCCCCCGACCCAGAGGCTGGTACGCCAAGGACGGTGACCCGCCGGGGATGGAGCGTTTCTGGGATGGCGAGAAGTGGGGGCCGCAACCGCGTCAGATGAAGAACCCGCCGGCGGCCAAGAAACGACTGGAGCGGCGGGGCGCCAAGAAATCGGCGGCGCCTCCGGGGCAGCAAGCGACGCAGGAAGCGCAGACGGCAGAGGGGGACGCCGCGGCCTCATTGCCCCAGGGGACGATCTGGGCGCGGATCACGGCCCGGTCGACCGACGCCCTCTTGTTGCTCCTGCCCTGGTATTTTCTCTTTCGCGAGTCGTTCACGATCGAGTCGGAAACCGTCACTTCCAGAAACGACGTCTTCTTGTGGCTGACGGCTCTGCTGGTGGTCGGTTACGAGGTGGTCTTCACCGGCGTGTGGGGATGGACCCCCGGCAAGCGGCTGGTGGGGCTGGCAGTGGTCGACCCGGCGGACGGTCATTCTCCTCCGGGCTGGGCGAAGGTTGTGATGCGCTCGACGCCGCTGCTGCTCGTGGTGACGGTGATCTTCATCCCGGTGCTGTGGCTGGCTTGCGTGATCGCGATGCGCCTCGACAAGCGGCAGCGTTCGGTGTTCGACTTCACCGGTGGCACGATGGTGGTGGTCAGACGGGCCCGCTAGCCATCGAACATATGTTCGATATAATGTGTAGCTCTCATGGCGCGATACGCAGAGCTGCATTGCCACACCAACTACAGCTTCCTCGACGGGGCGTCTCATCCGTTTGAGCTGGTGGCTCGCGCCCTCGAGCTGGGCTACACCGCGCTCGGCGTGGTCGACCATGACGGTTTCCGGGGGGCCGCCAAGGTCCACCAGGCGGCCCGGCACGTCGGGATGCCGATCGTCTACGGAACCGAGGTCGGCATGCCTTCCGGCTTTGCCGAGGTGGCGGCGCGGACCGGGCATTTGGTGTCCACGCGGCCCGAGGTTCCCCGCCCGCGGCGGGGACGCATCCGGCGGATGCATGGTTCGAAACCGGCGGTGAAGCAACCCACGGACCACCTGGTGCTGCTGGCGCCCGATCCGACCGGATATGCCGCGATCAGCCATTTCGTCACCAAGGGCCAGTATCGCGGTGCCAAGGACGCTCCGGAATACAGCTACCCGGAACTGCAGACCGCAGCCCGTCACGGCAATCTGGTGGCGCTCACCGGATGCTGGCAGGGAGCCGTACCCCGGGCGGCGCAGGCAGGAGATTTCGACGGAGCGTTGCGGGCGGCCGCCCGGCTGCGCAACATCTTCGGCAACCGGCTCTACATCGAGCTGTGGCATCACGCCATGCCGGAAGACGACGCCCGCAACGATCTACTCGCCGAGGTGGCGCGGCGCCTTGGCCTGGAGACGGTTGCCACCAACAACGTGCACTACGTCGACCGCTCCGATGCCGATCTGTCCGAAGTGCTGGCAGCCATCGGGGGGCGCCGCAGCCTCGACCTCGCCGATGGGTTTCGCCCGGCCACCGACGAACGGTACTTGCGCAGCGCGGCTGAGATGGACACCCGTTTTGCCCGTTATCCCGGGGCGGTGGCCCGGGCGGCCGAATTGGGGGCGGAACTGGCCTTCGATTTGGAACTGGTGGCACCAGACCTCCCGGACTTTCCGATGCCGGGGGCGTTCACTACCGAAGACGAGTATCTCCGCCAGCTCGTCATCGACGGGGCTCGCCTGGTCTACCCGGGGGACGGCCCCGGGGGGATCGACCCCCGGGCGATCGAGCGGATCGATCACGAGCTGGGGGTCATCGAGGAGCTGGGATTCGCCGGCTTCTTTCTGGTGGCATGGGACATCGTGCAGTTCGCCCGCAGCCGCGATATCTACTGCCAGATCCGCGGCTCGGGAGCCGACTCGGCCATATGCCGCTGCATCGGCCTCACCCGGGTCGATCCGATCCGGCTGCAGCTCCCGTTCGAGCGGTTCCTCTCGTCGGAGCGGGGCCGGCCCCCGGACATCGACATCGACTTCGAGGCCGAGCGGCGCGAGGAGGTCATCCAGTACTGCTACAGCCGCTACGGGCGAGAACGGGCCGCCATGGTGGCCAACGTGATCACCTACCGGGCCCGCTCTGTACTCCAGGATGTCGGCAAGACCTTTGGTCTCACCCAAGCTCAGGTGAATGCCCTCACCAAGTATCTCGACAGCCGCAGCCCGCAACGTCTGCGAGAGGAGCTCGATCTGCCGGCCGGGCTCACCAGCGAGCTGATCTATGACGTCTGCCGGCGCCTCGACGGGTTTCCCCGCCATCTGGGGATCCACTCCGGGGGGATGGTGGTGGCGCAGCGTCCGCTGTGGGAGGTGGTCCCGATGGAGTGGGGCCGCATGGAGGACCGCACGGTGCTGCAGTGGGACAAGGACGACTGCGCCGCCATGGGCATCGTCAAGTTCGATCTGCTGGCACTCGGCGCGCTGAACGCGCTCCATCTGTCGGTCGACGCCATCAGGGAGGCCCACGGTGTGGAGATCGACCTGGCGACGATCCCGCAGGAGCCCGTGATCTACGACATGCTGACCAGGGCGGACACGGTGGGGATCTTCCAGGTGGAATCTCGGGCCCAGATGGCAACGCTGCCGCGGATGAAGCCCAAGACGTTCTACGACCTGGCCGTCGAGGTGGCGTTGATCCGCCCCGGCCCGATTCAGGGGCATTCGGTGCACCCTTACCTGCGGCGTCGCAACGGAGAGGAGGCGGTGCGGTTTCCCCATCCCCGCGCCGAGCCCATTCTGCGCAAGACGCTAGGCGTGCCCGTCTTCCAAGTACAGCTGATGGAGCTGGCCCGGCTGTGTGCCGGCTTCAGCGCCGGGCAATCCGACCGGCTCCGCCAGGCCATGACCCACAAACGGTCCGACGAGGCCATGGCCGAGCTGCGCGACGAGGTCTTTGCCGGCATGGAGCGCAACGGGGTCACCGGCGCCGCCGCCGCCGAGATCTGGGAGAAGCTGCAGGGCTTCGCCTCATTCGGGTTCCCCGAGTCGCACTCGGTGTCTTTTGCCTACATCGTCTATGCGGCGTCGTGGTTGCGGTATCACTGGCCGGCCGAGTTCCTGATGGGCTTGCTCAATGCCCAGCCGATGGGGTTCTACACACCCAACACGCTCGTCCAGGATGCCATCCACCACGGGGTGTTGATTCTGCCGCCCGACGTGAACCATTCCGAGTTCGACTGCACCATCGAACATGTTCAGGCCGCTCCCGATGACATCGCCGAGTACCTGGGAATGAACTGGCGCCGGGGGAGGGGGGCCATAGACGATCCGATCCGGGCGGCCGTGGCAGTGCGCATCGGGTTGCGCTATGTGCGCAACCTCGGTGACGCCGAGATCACCAGGATCGAAGCGGCGCGCCGGGTCGGGGGGCGCTTTGTGACCCCGGAAGATCTGGGGCAGCGTACCGGCCTGCCCCTCGATGCCCTCGAAGGGCTGGCGGCATCCGGGGCGCTGCAATCCCTCGAACTGGGCCGCCGCCAGGGCATCTGGGCGGCCGGGGCCCTCGCCGAGCTCGGTCCCGACCGCCTGGCCCTGGCTCCGGGGACCCGTCCGCCGGAGCTGGCGCAGATGGATCGCTACGAACAGGTGCAGGCCGACCTGTGGTCGACGTCGATCGCGGTCACTCACCCGGTCTCTTTCATCCGGGAGGCACTCAACGAATCCGGCTGTATGACGATCAAGGAAGCTCTGGATCTGCGCAAGCACGGGACGCGGGCCCGGGTCGGTGGTCTGGTCACCCACCGGCAGCGGCCCGGCACGGCCAACGGGGTCCGGTTCCTCAACCTCGAGGACGAAACCGGCCTGCTCAATGTGGTCGTGCTGCCCCCGGTGTGGGATACCAACTACGAGATCGCTCGCAAGTCGATCGGCATGGTCATCGAGGGAGTCCTCGAGTACCGCGACGGAGTCACCAACCTCGTGTCACACCGCTTTGAGGATTGGCCGGTCCTTCCGGTGAAGTCGCGGGACTTCCGGTAGCCGGGAAACGAGGGGCATTTGGTCCCTAGGGAGCCGGTTCTAGTCGGCCTACCATTGAGTAGCGACGCCGGATTTCGTCATCACGGCGTGATGAGGAGGCGCCATCAAATGACAACTTCACAGCCGATCCTGGTTCCGGTTGATGACAGAGTTGACTTGCGGGCGGTCGACTTCGCGTTTCGGCTCGCCCCCGCCATCGGGGCCGGCGTTCGTGTGCTGTCCGTCGTATCCGATCGGAGCCGCGCTGCCGACAGGGAGTCCGCTCTCCTCGCGGCGCTGCACGATCGCGGCGATGCCCCCCCGGAGGTGCAGGCGGTCGCCCACCACGACGTGGCCGCCGCGATCATCGAGGCCAGCCCGGCGGCATCGACCGTATGCATGACGACGGCGGCGACGCTGCGGCCGCACGAGGGACACTTCGGCTCGATCGCCGAGGCGGTCGTCCGGGCGCTGACTCGGCCCGTCATCCTCCTCGGCCCACAAGTCCGGGGGCCGTTCGCCACTGTCGGCGGGAGATTGATCCTGCCGGTGGACGGATCGGTTGCCGGCGAGTACGTCGTGAGCAGCGCCACAGCTTTGGCCGCGGCCCTGCAAGCCGAGCTGTGGGTGGTCACCGTGGTGGACGCCCGGCAGGAACGCCGGGTCGCCGAGGTTGCCGGCAATGAATACGGAGCCGTGGAGACCGGTTATGTCCGCCGCGTCGCCAAGTCCATCACGGACGAGACCGGCATTGCGGCCCAGTTCGAAGTCCTCCACGGGCCCGATCCGGCGTCCGCCATTATCGACTTTGCTCATCCCGACGGGCTGATCGCCATGAGCACCCACGGCCGGACGGGCCTGGCGCGGATCTTTGCCGGAAGCGTCACGACCCATGTCGTTGCCGGTGCCGAGCAACCGGTGATGGTGGTACGACCGCCCGGGCATGTCTTGGCGGGCGAGTGACGGCGTCAGCCGCTCCGTAGCGCCCGCCGCATGATCTTGCCCGTGGTGGTGCGCGGTAGCTCGTCGATGAAGGTGACTCGCCGCGGTACTTCATGGGCGGCGAGCCGTTGGCGAACGTGCATCTGGAGCTCCGCGATGAGTGTCTCCCCGGCGTCCCGGCCATCACGCAACACGACGTATGCGGCCGGAACCTCGCCCCGCACCTCGTCGGGGATGCCCACGACGGCGCACATCGCGACCGCCGGGTGCTGCATCAGCGATTCCTCGATCTCCCCGGGGCCGATGCGATAGCCCCGCGACATGATCACGTCGTCCTTGCGGCTGCGGAACCACAGGTAGCCGTCGTCGTCTTCCAGGCCGAGGTCGCCGGTGAGCAGCCACTCACCGCGGTATTTGGCGGTGGTGGCCTCCGGCTGGTTCCAGTACTCGAGCATCATCACCGGGTCCGGCGAGCGCACGCAGATCTCACCCGTCTCGCCGATGAGCCGGTTGCCGGCGTCGTCGAAGATCGCCACGTCGTGCCCCGGAAGGGCCCGCCCCATGGAGCCGGGTCGCACCGGCCATACGGAGCCGCAGTTGCCGACCACGAGGTTGGCCTCGGTCTGCCCGTAGCCCTCGTTGATGGCACAGCCCAGCGCGGCGATCGACCAGGCCAGCACCTCCTCGCCGAGAGCCTCGCCTCCGGTGAAGATGGCGCGCAGGGCCAGAGTGTCGCCGCCGGCGCCGGCGGCGCGCATCATCTTGAGCGCGGTCGGCGGGATGAAGGCGAGAGTGACGCGGTGCTGCGCCATGAGGTCGACGGCCCAATGCGGGTCGAAGTCGTGACCCGCGGTCAGCACCGGCATGCCGAAATACCAGGCGGGGACGAGTACGTCCATCAGGCCGCCAATCCAGGCCCAGTCGGCCGGGGTCCAGATCAGGTCGTCGGAGCGCGGCGGGAACTCGTAGTAGCACTCGAACCCCGGCAGGTGACCGAATAGGGAGCGGTGGGCATGGAGGGCGCCCTTGGGCGGGCCGGTGGTGCCGGAGGTGTAGATCAGGTAGGCCGGGTCGTCGGCCGCGGTGGCGACGGTGGCGGGTAGTGGGGGTGCGGTTCCCAGGTCGACGAATTCGCCGCCGATGGCGACGATGGGCAGCGCCGGTGCCGCCTCGCGGACCTTGGCGACGTTGGCTGCGCTGGCGATGGCCATACTCGCACCCGAATCGCTGAGCCGGTAGGCGAGGGCGTCGGGGCCGAACAGGGAAGCGAGCGGGAGCGATATCGCCCCGAGTTTCCAAACTGCCAGGTGGGTGAGGGCGGTCTCCAGCGATTGGGGCGCCACGACTGCAACCCGGTCACCGCGGCGGATGCCGCGGTCGCGCATGCCCTGGGCGATGCGGTCCGATCGGTCCGCCAGCTCGCCGAATGTGTAAGTCGCGACGACGCCGGCGGCATCGACCGCAATCAGGCCCGGGGCCTCCGGTGGATGGACGTCGCTGCAGGCCGTGCCCATATTGAATTCGGCCGGGATCGACCAGGCGAACCCCTCTCGCAGTGAGGCGTACGTCATGGCGTCGTGCGGTGTCACGGTGCGTTGAACCACGGGCCGAGTCTACGGAAGCTTGAATGGACTCCCATGACGCGACATATCGATCACCTGGTTGTACCCGTCCACGACCTGGCGCGGACGGCCGGCGCCCTCGAAGGCGCCGGCTTCGTCGTGACGCCGCAGGCGGACCATCCCTTCGGGACCTCCAACCGGCGGGTGGTGTTCGCGGACACATATCTGGAGCTGGTGGCGATCACCCGGCCCGACTTGCTCCCCGAGGGCGGATTTGGTG
>CAMYJM010000076.1 GCA_947258635.1 uncultured Acidimicrobiaceae bacterium | reverse complement strand
CTCCCCGACCTTGGCGCCCGCCGGGACAATGCAATTCTTGTCGAGGACCGCGTTGCGCACCACCGCGTCCTGTCCCACGATCACGCCGTCGAGCAGCACTGAGTTCTCGATTGTGGCGCCGTCCTCGATCCGGACGCCGGGGGAGAGAACCGAGCCCCGCACGTGCCCTCCGGAGACGATCACGCCGTTGCTCATCAGCGACATCGTCACGTCCGAGCGGCTCCCCGCAATCCCCACGACTAGTTTGGCCGGCGGCAGGGACCGTCCCATGGTGTATATCGGCCAGTCCCGGTTGTAGAGGTCGAAGGCGGGGACCTCCGTCACGAGATCCATGTGCGCCTCGTGGTAGCTGTCGATCGAGCCAACGTCCCGCCAGTAGTGGGGCTTGTCGTCTTCGCCGGGGATCACGTTGTCGGTGAAGTCGTACACGGAGGCCTCCCCGGCCTCGACCATGGCCGGGATCAGGTCGCCGCCGATGTCGTGGTTGGAGTCTTCGTTCTCGGCATCGCTTCTCACCAGGAGTTCGAGTGCCTCTGCGGTGAAGACGTAGTTGCCCATGGAGGCGAGCACCTTGTCCGGGGCATCGGGGAGCCCTTCTGTGTCCGCGGCGGCCGGCTTCTCCTGGAACTTGGCGATCCGACCGCCTCCTCCCGGCGTGATGATCCCGAATTGGGGTGCCTCGCTGCGATCAACCCGCATGCCGGCGACAGTCACCGAGCAGCCGGAAGCGATGTGGTGCTCCAGCATCTGGCGGGGGTCGATGCGATAGATGTGATCGGCGCCGAACACGAAGATGTATTTCGGCCGCTCGTCGTGGACGATGTTGAGATTCTGGTAGATGGCGTCCGCCGAGCCGAGGAACCAGCGAGGCCCGGCGCGCATCTGTGCCGGCACCGACGTGACGTACAGGCCGAGGAGCGTGCTCAGCCGCCAGGTCTGGGAGATGTGGCGGTCGAGGCTGTGGGACTTGTATTGAGTGAGGACGACGATCTTGCGGAAGCCGCCGTTCGTCAGGTTGGAGAGGGGGAAGTCGATCAACCGGTAGTGAGCGCCGAACGGCACGGCCGGTTTGGCCCGATCGAGCGTGAGCGGCAGCAGTCGGCTGCCCTCGCCGCCTGCGAGGACCATGGACAGGACTCGATGCTCGATCGAGCTGGCCGGGTTCATTGCTACTCCTCCACTCCGGCGTCACTGCCATTCTCGTCTGTCGGTGCGAGAAACACGATCGCCAGCGGTCCAACCGTGATCGACAGGCTGTGTCCGTGGCCGTGCGCCGGGATCGCCTCGGTCGCTACCGGTCCGGATACGGTGCCGGAGCCGCCGAAGTCGATCGAGTCCGACTCGATCAGGGGGACCCACGTCCCCTGTACCGGGACGCCGACCCGGTAGTCCCGGCGAGGGACCGGGGTGAAGTTGGCTATCACCAGCACCGGCCTCCGCCCCGGCGCTGTGCGCAGGAAGGCGAACACGGTGTTGGCGGTGTCGTCGGCGACGAGCCACTCGAGGCCCGCCCCGGTGCAATCACCTTCGTGAAGGGCCGGCTCCACTCGATAGAGCTGATTGAGGCGGCGCACGAGATGTTGGAGCCCACGGATCTCCGGTTGGGCCAGTAGCCCCCAGTCGAGCTCCCGCTCATGGTTCCAGTCGCCGTGCTGGGCGAATTCGCCGCCCATGAATAGCAGCTTCTTGCCGGGTACTGCCCACTGGTAGCCGAACAGCAGGCGCAGGTTGGCGAGCTGCTGCCAGCGATCGCCCGGCATCTTGTCAAACAGCGAGCCTTTGCCGTGTACGACCTCATCGTGAGACAGGGGGAGGATGAAGTTCTCGCTGCCGGCATAGATCGAACGGAATGTGAGGTCGCGCGCATGGTGATGGCGATGAATCGGGTCGCGCTGCAGGTATTGGAGGGTGTCGTGCATCCAACCCATGTCCCACTTGTAGCCGAAGCCGAGGCCGCCGTGATCGGCCGGCATCGTCACGCCCGGCCATGCCGTCGACTCCTCGGCGATGATCTGGATCCCCGGATGGGTTCCATAGAGAGCGCCGGTGAGCTGGCGGAGGAAGGCCACGGCCCCGAGGTTCTCATTGCCCCCGTGCTCATTCGGCGTCCACTCGCCGGCGGCTCGCGAGTAGTCGAGGTACAGCATGGAGGCGACGGCATCGACTCGCAAGCCGTCGACGTGGTAGCGATCGATGAAGAAGTTGGCGCTCGATTGGAGAAAGCTGCGGACCTCCGCGCGGTCGTAGTTGAAGATGCAGCTGTCCCAATCCGGATGGTGTCCTCGGCGAGGGTCGGCATGCTCGTAGAGGTGGGTCCCGTCAAACAGCGCCAGGCCGTGGCTGTCGTCGGGGAAGTGCGACGGCACCCAGTCGAGGATCACGCCGATGCCGGCCTGGTGGAGGATATCGACGAACTCCATGAATGCGACGGGCGATCCGTAGCGCGATGTCGGGGCGAAATACCCCGTCGTTTGGTACCCCCACGATCCGTAGAACGGGTGTTCCGTCGTCGGCAGCAACTCGACATGGGTGAATCCGGTGTCGGTGACGTAGGCGGCGAGCTGCTTCGCCTGGGCGACGTAGCCACCGGGCTCGTAGCGCCAGGATCCAAGGTGGGCCTCATAGATCGAGACCGGGGCTGTGAAGTCGAGCCGGTGGCCTCGCCCCGCCATCCACTCATCGTCCCCCCAGCTGTAATCGAGGTTGGCGATCACCGATGCCGTGCCCGGTGCCTCCTCCTGGCCGAAGCCGAACGGGTCGGCCTTCTCGAGGACTGTCCCGGCCCTGGTTTTGATGCGGTACTTGTAGCGGTCGCCCGGCGCCGCCGGGGCGCGGCCCCGCCAGACGCCGGAGGGGTCGGGATCGAGGTCAAGGGACCCCGCAGCCCCCCAGTGATTGAAGTCCCCGACGACATCGACTGCCGTGGCGTTGGGGGCCCAGAGCCGGAATGTCGTCGATCCGCGGTCGTGGTGGGCGCCGAGCACCTCATAGGCGGTAGCGTGGGTTCCGCCGTTGAACGCCCAGGCATCGTCCGCGGTGAAGGGGCGTCCCAGCCGGCCGCTCATCGGTAGCCCCCGGGCTGCTCGGCCGTAGCTAGGTGGGATTTGTCTGCTGCATGCACTCGGCAACTCCGGACTGTGGCGACTACTGGACCAAGGCGATTGTTGCCGACGCGGGGCCAATCGCAAAAGAATCATCGTTCCCAGAGCCCCCTCCCTTGTAGCCTCGGGGCGATGGAAGTCATCGTTGGTGAAGACGACGTCGCCCGCTGCTGGTGGGGCGGGTCGAGTCCGGACTATCGGGCGTACCACGACGACGAGTGGGGAATGCCGGTCGCCGACGAGTTTCGGCTGTTCGAGAAGCTCTGCCTCGAGGGCTTCCAATCGGGTCTCAGCTGGCTCACGATCCTACGCAAACGTGGCGACTTCCGCCGGGTCTTCTTCGACTTCAACTACGAGATCGTTGCCGATATGGGGGAGGAGGACATCCTGCGCCTGCTCAAGGATGCCTCGATTGTGCGTCACCGCGGCAAGATCGAAGCCACCATCAACAACGCGCAGCGCGCCCTCGCGGTCGCCGCGGATGTGGGAAGCCTCGGGGCGCTGGTTTGGCAGTACGAGCCGGCGGATCGAGCGCCGGCCGTGATCCCCGCCGTCACCGACGAGTCCACTGCGCTGGCCCGTGAGTTGAAGCGCCGCGGGTTCCGTTTCTTGGGACCGACGACCGCCTACGCCTTCATGCAGGCGATGGGCCTGGTGAACGACCACCTCGCTGGCTGCGAAGCGAGGGATAGAGTTCACGGGGCCCGCCAGCGATTCAATCGCCCATCGGCCCGCTGAGCCCATCAGCGTTGCCGATATCGATCACTCGGCGGGCTTTCGTTCTTGCGTATCTGGAGGCCACATATGGCGGCCACGTACGCAAGTTCAGCGCCGGCCGGCACAGCTGCGTTCTTGCGTATCGGAGCGCCGGAATTGGCGGCGCATATCTACGCAAGAACGAGAACCGCCCAGAACCCCTCCACCGTGAGCGACACGAGGACATGAGGTTTGGCTGAGACAGCCCGGGCCAACTGTCGCGCCGAACTCGGGAGACTGTCAGTCCTGCTCCGACTTGGCGCGGCGGGTCATGAGGTTGGCGACTGCCTCGGCGGGGGCGGCCCCTTCGTAGAGGACCCGGCCAACCTGCTCGGCAATGGGCATCTCGTCGCCCTCCCGCTCGCCGATCGCCAGGATTCCCCGCGTCGACTTGACCCCTTCGGCCACCATGTTCATCTCGGCGATGATTTCGTCGAGGGGCCTGCCCTGGCCGAGCCCGTACCCCACGCGGTGGTTGCGGCTCCGGGAGCTGACACACGTCGCGATCAGGTCTCCGGTGCCCGCAAGGCCGGCGAAGGTTCGCGGCCGGCCCCCCAGGGCAACGCCGAGGCGGGTCAGCTCTGCCAGTGCTCGCGTGATGAGGGTGGCCAGCGTGTTGTCGCCGAACCCGAGGCCGCTCGCCATTCCCGCCGCGATTGCCATCACGTTCTTGAGCGCCCCGGCCGATTCGGCCCCTATCAGATCGGTGTTGGTATAGACCCGGAAGGCCGGGCCCATGAAGACACCCTGGAGCTCTCGGGCCAACGTCTCGTCCGGCAAGGCGATGACGGTTGCTGCCGGCTGGCCGGCTGCGATCTCACTCGCCAGGTTGGGGCCGGTGAGGACACCGATACGGCTCGTGTCATGGTCGGTGAGCACGTCTGCGGTGACCTCGGTCATGCGCATCAGGGAGCCCTCCTCGATGCCCTTGGAGAGGCTGATGATCGGCGTGTCGGGGGCGATGTGCTCGGCGGCCTGCTCCAGCACCGTGCGATAACCGTGGGAGGGCACGGCCCACACCAGGGCCTCGCCGTGGGTCACCGCGGCCGCCAAATCCGACGTGGCGGTGACTCCTGCTGTAACGCGATGGCCTACCAGGTAGTCGGGATTTCCCCCGGTCTCGTTGATGGCGGCGGCGACGGCGGGGCGTCGGGCCCACAGGCGCACGTTGTGCGCAGCCCCGGCCAATGAGGCCACGGCGGTTCCCCACGATCCGGCTCCGACGACTGTGACCTTCAAGGCGACTCCTCGAACTCGACACCTGCCGCTCCAGGCTACGAGATCGCAGATCTTGTCGCTGGCGACGGCAAACCGCGCCGTACACTGGAAGGCGATGTCCGCTTCAGTCCCCCCTCGCCCCAGCGGATCGTCCCGGGCCTGGAACTCGGTCAAGTCGGGCGGGCGCCGGGTCGCCGGGCGCGTCCGCGTCATGTTCCAGGGCAGAGGTGTCGGATTCCGCCGCCTCGCCGAATCGCATGCCGGCTCCGTGGGCGGCGACACCGTTGTGGCGATTGCGTTGGCCGGCACGCTCTTCTTCTCAGTGCCTCCCGCCGATGCCAGGTCGAATGTAGCCCTCTACCTTCTGATCACCCTCGCACCGTTTGCGGTGATCGGTCCTTTTCTCGGCCGGTTCTTCGAACGGTTCCCCAGCGCATACCGCGGCGGTCTGGTGGTCAGCGCTGCGCTGCGGGCGGTGGTCGCAGTGGTCATGGCGATCTGGATCGATTCGATCTTTCTCTTCCCTCTGGCGTTCTTGCTCTTGGTGCTCGGCCGGTTTCACGGCATCGCCAAGTCGAGCGTGCTCCCGGTAGTCCTCGATGGTCCCAGCGAGCTGATAGCCGGAAATGCCAATCTGGCGCGCGCCGGGGTGGTCGGCAGCGCCGGGGCCGCGGCGATGGCCGCCATCAGCCAATGGCTGATCGGCAGCTGGCTGACTCTGATCCTGGCGGCTCTCGTGTTCCTGTGGTCGGCTGCGGCCGCCCGCAACCTACCGACGCTCGAGCAGGAGGGGCCGCCCGAACCCATCCCATCGCGAATGGCAGTGCCCCGCCCGGTGCGCCTGGCGCGCTTTGCCACCGCCGCGGTTCGTTTCCTCAACGGCTTCTTGCTGCTGCTGGTTGCATTCGCTTTCAAGGACAGCGATGCCGCCGTCGCCGACTTCAGTGCACTGCTCGCCGCCGGCGGGCTCGGCTATTTCGCGGCGGCGTTCGTGACTCCGGTCCTGGATCGGCATATGAGCGAGGAGCCGATGGTCGTTGCCGGTTTGGCGGTCGAGGCCGGTGCCGCCTTCATCGCCGCTCAGGTGTTCGGCCTGCCGGCCGCCGCGGCCCTGGCGTTCGCTGCCGGCTTTGCATGGGGGACGGCGAAGTTCGGTTTCGATGGGCTGCTCCAGGCCACCATGCCGATCCACGCCCGGGGCCGGGCCTTCACCAACTCGGAGACGTTCTTTCAAATTGCCTGGGTGATCGGGGCGTTGATCCCGGTGGTCCCGGACATACCGATAAGCTTTGGTCTCACGCTCGCCGGCATCGCCGCCCTGGTGATCCAGGTGATCTACGTTTCCGCGGTCATCGTTCCTGTGGCGCATGAGCATCGGGTCGCTCCAGATGCTGAGCCCTCGCCGGTGCGCGATGTAATGGATCTTCTCTAGGGGATCCCCTTTAGCGAGACTGGGCAACCATCGCGGCGACGTCGAAGGTGGTGCCCAAGTCCTCCTCTGACACTCTCCAGAGCCCGGCGAGGTCTTCCGCTTTGCGGAGGCGTTGCCCGATGCGGCCGACCACCGGGTCGCCCCAGGCGATCCAACTGGGTCGGTAGAGGCTGCCACCCCGGGCCGCCGGATCGGTGCCGGCCCGCAGCTGGGGGAGCGCCCCCCGGGCCGCCGACTGGCCGATGCGCTCAACGCCGATGTGGGAGATCCGCTGGGAGAACCCACCAGATGCACGCGAACTGGTGGCCTGCAGATCAGTCTTGGAGAAGCCGGGGTCGGCGGCGTACGCCGTCGTACCGGCTCCGGCCGCCGCCAATCGCTTGTTGAGCTCGAGAGCGAAGTGGAGGTTGGCTCTCTTGGAGATGCCGTAGGCCTCCCACGGCTTGTAGCCGTCGCGCAGATGCAGATTGTCGAGGTCGTACTTGCCTGCCGAGAAGCGGGCAGTCGACGTCGTTACGACGATGCGGGCCGCCCGAGCCTGCAGCAGGACCGGGAGCAGGAGGTAAGTGAGATAGAAGTGGCCGAGATGGTTGGTGCCGAATTGGAGCTCGAACCCGTCAGCCGTCTCCTGTTGGGGTGTTGCCATGACCCCGGCGTTGTTGAAGAGCAGGTCGATTGACTTGTACTTGGCGGTGAGGCCAGTGGCGAACTCGTCGATCGAGGCCACCGAGGACAGGTCGAGGCTGCGGACGTCGAGCGCCGCGTCGGACACGTCGGGTCGGATTTCAGCCGCCGCCTTGTTCGCTTTTGCCAGGTTGCGGGCTGCCATGATGACATGGGCGCCTTTGCGACCCAGTTGGCGCACCGTTTCGAGGCCCAGTCCCCCGTTTCCGCCGGTGACGACGGCCACCCGGCCACTCTGATCGGGAATATCGGCTTCGCTCCAAGACATGTGGGTACTCCAGTTATTACGTCCCCATGATTCTCGCGTACCCAGCCCGTCCAACAAAGCGGCGATGGCTGGAGGCGCTCGCTCCCGTGAGGAGACAGTGCTCTCGTACCGGGACAGGTGACAATGGCGCCCTCCGGGGGGACACATGTGCCGGGCATGGCTTACCATTCCTGCCGTGACCGAAGAACCGCGTCAGGGACGCCAGCGCCGCAGGCTCACTGCAACCGTCACCGACCTCGAGGTGGGGCGGCAGCGTGCGCTCCTGGTCGGCCTCGTCACCAAGCGCGACTCCGTCCGGGTGGGCGAGTTGAGCCTGGTCGAACTCGCCCGGCTCACCGAGACCGCCGGCTCAGAGCCGGTGCATGAGATCCTGGTGCGCCGCGATTCGCCCGATGCGGCCCTGTTCATCGGAAAGGGCAAGGCCGCCGAGATCGCATCCGACGTGGCTGCCATGGACATCGACGTCGTCGTCTTCGACAACGAGCTCTCTCCGGCCCAGCAGCGCAATCTCAATGAGCGTTTCCACGTGGACGTCGTCGACCGCACCGCTCTTATCCTCGACATCTTCGCTCAGCACGCCACCAGCAAGGAGGGAATGCTCCAGGTGGAGTTGGCGCAGCATCGCTACCGCCTGCCGCGCCTCCGTGGCAAGGGCACCGAACTCAGCCGGCTCGGTGGCGGGATCGGCACCCGCGGCCCCGGCGAGACCCAACTCGAGACCGACCGGCGCCGCATTCTCGATCGGGTCCGCAAGATAGAGGGCGAGCTCAAGGACATGGTGGGCTCGCGGCAGACCCGCAGCAAGGCCCGTCGTCGCCAGGGGCTGCCCCTCGTCGCCATCGTCGGATACACCAATGCCGGCAAGTCGACGCTGTTCAATCGGTTGACGGCCGCCGACGTCCTTGTCGAGGATCAGCTGTTCGCGACCCTCGATTCCACCGTTCGCAAGCTCGAGCTGCCGGGCGGCCTGGCGGCGCTCGCTTCCGATACCGTCGGTTTCGTCCGCCGCCTCCCCCATCAGCTCGTCGAGGCATTTCGGGCCACGCTCGAAGAAGTCCAGGATGCCGATTTGCTGGTCCATGTGGTGGACGCCTCCGAAGAGGATCCCGACTCGCAAGCCGAGGCGGTGCGGACGGTGCTGGCAGAGATAGGTGCGGGCGATTTGCCGGAGCTGATGGTCTTCAACAAGGTGGACGTGGCGCCACCGGCCGCGGTGGCCCGTCTGCTCGAGCTCAACGGCGACTCGGTGGCGCTGTCGGCGGCAACCGGCACGAGCATCGACCAGCTGCTCGATGCGATCGTTGTCGAGTTGGGCAAGGGCAGTGTCGAGGTGGAGCTGCTCGTCCCGTACTCGGACGGAGACGTGGTC
>CAMYJM010000075.1 GCA_947258635.1 uncultured Acidimicrobiaceae bacterium | reverse complement strand
CCTCAGCCCATGTCGAACCGCGTTTTCGCCTCGCTCACCGCCGCCACGTTGGGGTGGGGCCTGGCCGCGGTCGGCGTCCGGTATGCCTTCGAGGAGGGGGCGTCGACCTTCACGGTGATCGGCGTCCGTCTCGGTGCCGCCGCCCTCGCCGTGTCGGCCTTCGCCGCGGTGGCCCGCCGGACGAGCACGGCACAGGAATGGCGGCGCGGTTCCCTGATCGGCATCCCCCGCATTGCCCTCGGGCCGATCCTCTTCATCTCGTCGCTGCAGCACATCTCAGCAGGGGTCGAGTCGATCCTGATCACGATGATTCCCGTCGCCACCGCCCTCATGGCCTGGATCTTCCTCGGTGAACGGCTGCGGCAGCTCCAGCTCCTCGGGTTTGCGATAGCCATGGCCGGGGCGGTAGTGATCATCTCCTCCGGCGATTCCGGCCTCGGCGCCGGCGAGGGCAATCCGCTGGTGGGCGGCCTGCTGGCGATGGGCGGCGTCATCGCCGCCGCGATCAGCGGGGTGCTGCAAAGGCGGTTCGCCCCCGATCATGACACGGTGCCGCTGGCCGTCCCGATGTTCATCACCGGCGGGGCGGTCGCGTTTGCGTTCGCGCTGCTCTTTGGTGACTTCGAGCCGGGTGCCCTGGATGCTCGGCTGTGGGCGCTGCTGATCGCGCTCGGGCTCGGCAGCACGCTGTTGCCGTTTGTGATGACGCTATACGCCTCGAAGTACACAACCGCGGCCCGGGTGTCGCTCGTGGCCTACGTCGCTCCGATCATCAGCATCATGGGAGGCATCGTGCTGCTCGACGAGGTACTCACCGGGCGGATCATCATCGGCGGGATGATGTCGCTCACCGGCGTGTTCCTCGCCGGTTCCGGAGCCCGCAAGGAGGCTGCGGCGGTTCCGGTGGCGGCGAGCGCCGCCGTCGCCGGCGACTAGCTAGAGCTGTCCGCTGCGCCTCGGCTGCCCCTCCGCCTCGGCTGCCCCTCCGCCTGGCTGCGCTCTGCACCGCCTCCAACACCTACGGTCGCGAGGGGAGGAGACACCTACCCCAGCCCGGTGAGAACTTCCTGAAGCGAGAGCAGGCCCTGGCGCAGCGATGCCGCCAGGGTGGCCAGCTCGGTTCCCTCGACCTGGACTTCGATGGGCACCCTTAGGTTCACCGGGATGGAGGTGTCGATCGGCACCGTCTCGTTGATCGGGATGGCGACGTCGAGGTCGATCGGCAGATCGAGGGCGATGGGAACTGTGATGTCCAGTGGGATTTCGATGCCGAATGGCCCGTCCACCCGGATCGTCGTCTCAATCGTCTCGTCGATCGGCAAGATCGTACTGATCGGTACCTCGAGGGTGCGGTCGAGCAGCACTTCGGTCGATATGGGGATCACCTCGTTGATGGGGACGTTGAAGAAGATGGTCGATGTCTCGAACTCTGTGAGACCGGCGACCGCCTCATCGAGCCCCGCCTGCACCGCCGGCGCCAGCTCGGCGAGCTGACCCTGCAACAAGGTCGCCTGGGAGCTGAACAGGGCGACACCGCCGCGGAGCTGTTCCATCTCGGCGCGGGTATCGACGAGTTCGACCCGGACTGCTTCGAGGTCATTCTGGGTGCTGACGACGCGAGCCAGCATCACGAGGCTCACCACGAGCGTCACCAGCGCCACTGCCGCCAGACCCCCGATGATGGTCGCGGTGTTGCGAGTCAGGAAGCTCTGCTTCGGGTCGGCTGCTGTCATGGCTGCTCCTTGCTCGGCGGCATCTTGGGTCGAGATCGCTGCCATCAGGCGGGTCGGTTCACCCTCCGGGCCGTGCCGGCGGCGGCGGTGCATGAAGATCGAAGTCGCCAGCGCCAGAGCCAGCAGCCCGGCGGCAGCGAGGAACGTCTCCGCCAGGGCCGACGTGGTCAGCTCGCCCTGAGCGGTCGTCAGCGCCTCCTCGTATCCGGGGTCGCCGAGAGGCGGCAGATCGAGCGTGTCCCGCAGCTGGTTGAAGCGCATCAGTCCATAAGCCGTCAGCCCGGACAGGCCAACCGACAATCCGATGAGCCGCAGCACCACCACGAGGCTGGCTGCAGTCCCGCGCCTATCGGCCGGGGCGGCGTCGACCACGGCTGCCGATGTCGGTGCCGTGACGAGCCCGATCCCGACGCCGAGGAGCCCCAGCTGCCAGGCCATGGTGGGGTACGCCGTTGTGGCCGTCCAGCCGAAGCCCATGAGCAGATAGGCGGTGCCGGCGCAGAGCAATCCGGCGATCACGGGCGGTCGATACCAAGTGCGCTCCGTGATCTGTCCCCCCACGTAGGTACTGATAGCCATCGCCGCGGTCAGCGCGGAGAGCACCCAGCCGGCGATGACCGCAGATCGTTCGATGTCGAGCTCGAGCACGTTGACGATGAGGGGCACATTGACCATGGCGATGATGAGGGCGGCGCCGACGAGGAAGTTGATCGTGACCGCCGCCGTCAAATTCCGCCCCCGGAACAGGCTGAAGTCGATGATCGGATCGGCGACCCGTCGCTGCGAGTAGATAAACCACACCGCAGCGAGGACGGCGACGATGTACAGCCATCGCAGATCAACGCGCGACCTGCCGGTGAGCTCGTCGAGGCCGGTGACGCTCTGGATCTCCGCCGTCCCCAGCAGTGCCACGTTGAGGGCGACCAGCGCGGTCGTCAGTGCTGCCGCCCCCAGCCAGTCGATCCGGGCTCCGGCGCGAGGTGTGGCGAATTCTCGCAGGGCGAACCAGGCGGCGGCGATGCCGATGACGGCGAGCGGGATGTTCAGATAGAACTGCCAGCGCCACGTCAGGAAGCGCACGAGCATCGCACCGTACAGCGGCCCCCACACCCATCCCAACGTCTCGATTCCGCCGAGGACACCGAGAGCCCGGGCGCGGCGACCCGCCGGGTAGACGTCGGCCACCACTGCCATCCCGATCGGGACCATGGCCCCGCCGCCGAGAGCCGTGAGGACGCGCCCGAACAAGAAGGGACCGAACGAGTGGGACATCGGTACGATGATCGAGCCGGCGAGGAACAGGGTGAACGCCGCGATGTACACCCGCCGCCTGCCGACGACGTCGCTGAGGCGCCCCATGAAGGGCATAACGGCCACGAACGCGATCAAGTAGGCGTTGACGATCCAGGCGGCGTCGTCGATGCCGTCGGGCAGCACGATCCCGAGGTCGCCGATGATCGGGCGCAACATCGTCGTGACCACCGTGAGGTCGTCGGCGGCGACGAAAACGCCGAAGGCCACGATCGCCAGGATGGCCCGCGGCGACGGCGATTTGGCCCCGGTTCGGCGACCCTGGTCATCCACTGGGGAGGAGGTCCTCGGGAGGCACGATCGTGATGTCGTCTCCGTAGTCGAAGAACCGCAGCTGCCAGCTGCTGATCCCGGCGGCGGTCTCGGCATCGAACAGCACCTCGAGGACATGGCCGGTGTCGGGGTCGAGCCACATGTCGAGGTCGACGTCCTGGTCGGAGACAAGTCCGGCCGTGATGGTCTCGATACGAGCGGCCGGCGCCGATCCGGTGACGTGATACCGGCTTTCGCCATCGTTCTCTTCGAGCCCGATCACCGCGGCGTTCTGGAGCTCGCCGTCGAGGAGGGGGCGCCACCCGACTTCCGGGCTGAACAGCGTTGTCGGGTCGAATGCATATTGTGACGGAGCCCGTTCCCAGTCGCCGGTGATCGGATTCGACAACCAGATGGTCCCGTCGATGGCGATGGCGCCGATCTGCACGTTGAGGCCGCTGACTCCAACCTTCACCACGGCATCGGCCGCTTGGGGAGCGACGAAGCGGCCGGCGGCTTCCTTGAACTCCAGGGTGAGAGTCGGGTCGATGTAGATGGCAACACCGCCGCGGGCGATCTCGAAGCGGACCGTGTCGACGGTTCCCATGGCGGTCGCCGCGGTGGCGAGGATCGAGTCGATGTCCTCGGGAAGGGAAGGATCTGCGCTTCGCGTCGAGCACGCCCCCAGCGCCACCGCAATGAGCGCGGCGCACAAGATACGCGTTCTGATCATTGACACCACCGGGTTCTGAGCCACTCGTGGCCGCCAACGATACCGGTTGGAGCCGGCAATCGACCGCGGCGGTCTACCAAGTACCAAGTACTAAGTACTAGGTACTAAGTACTGAATCCCTACTTCACGGCAAATGCCAGCTTGCAGGCCGCCCGGTATTGCGTGACCTGGCCGTCGGTGACACGAGCGTTCATGTTCACGACCTCGACGCCGGTGATGCCGGAGATGCTCTCTGAGCTCTTGGCGACGGCCTGGGCCACGGCATCGTCAAAACTCTTGTCCGAGACCCCGATCACTTCGATGATCTTGACGGCACCGCGCTCGATGAAATCACCCACTGTTGTCCTCCTCTGGACTGTGCTCCTGCTTCTTCTCGTCCACAATAACCACTTCGAGCTATGCGGCGGCCGGCAGCCTGTAGCCTCTTCCCGATGAGTCAGGGCATCAGCTTCACGCCGCGCACGGGGCTCCATCGGGTCCGGGCCGGGCTGCTCGCTCTGGTCTATCCCGTGGTGCTCATCGCACTGACGATCGGGGTCGGGTTCCGTCAGGGCGGCGGCGCCGCCGAGTTCGGCGCCTCATTCGCCGCCAGCGTCATGTTTCTCATCGCCGCCCCGACCGCCTGGGTTCTGGCGTTCGACTTCATCGAGGCGGAGCGGTTCACGATCCTGCTGTTCGGTGCCGCCACCAGCCTGCCGCTGTGGGCGATCGTCGGCGCCTGGATGGCCGGCATCTCGACGTCGTGGCGGCAATGGATCGGGCGGTATGTTGCGATCTGCGCCGTATGGACGACCCTGTACGTGGTGGCGATCGGTGCCATTGCCGCGATGACATCGTGACCACCGCCTTCGGGCGCCGGATCTCCTTCGCGAGTAGCGTCGCGCCATGAGAGCGGCTGCGTACGACAGCTTTGGCGGACCGATAACCGTGCGGGAGCTTCCCGATCCCGTGCCGGAAGCCGGCGACGTAGTCCTCCGCGTGAGAGCCACCGGGATTTGCCGCAGCGACTGGCACGGCTGGAAGGGGCGCGACCGCGACATCCGGGAGTTGCCCCACGTCCCCGGCCACGAGTTCTCCGGAGAAGTCGTCGCAATCGGTGGGGGCGTCACCGGGTTCCAGCCGGGAGATCGGGTAACGGTTCCGTTTGCGGCCGGCTGTGGCAGTTGCGAGCCCTGCAGCCTCGGCAACCAGCAGGTGTGCGACTCCCAGTCGCAGCCGGGTTTCACCCACTGGGGCTCGTTCGCCCAGCTGGTCCGAGTCCGTTACGCGCAAGACAACCTGGTGCTGCTGCCGGACGACATGGAATATGTCACGGCTGCCGCCCTCGGCTGCCGGTTCACAACTGCCTACCGGGCAGTCGCGACCCGGGCACGCACCACCGCCGGAGAGTGGGTGGCAGTCCACGGCTGTGGTGGCGTTGGCCTCTCGGCGATCATGATCGCTCGTTCACTCGAGGCGCGGGTCTTGGCCGTCGACGTGAACCCGGCGGCTCTCGAGATGGCGGTCGACCTCGGCGCCGAGGTCGCCATCGACGGCCGGGCCGGCGACGTTGCCGCCACCAACCTCGATGCCACGGGCGGCGGTGCCCATGTCTCGATTGACGCCATGGGCCACCCCGCCATCCTGCGGGCTGCCGTGTCCTCGCTGCGCAAGCTGGGCCGCCATGTTCAGGTCGGCTTGCTGGTGGGAGATGCAGCGCCGACACCGGTTCCGATGGATCTGGTCGTGGGACGCGAGCTCGAAATCATGGGGAGCCACGGGATGCAGGCGCACTTGTTCCCCGGACTGTTCGACCTGATCGCTTCCGGCGCGCTCGATCCGGACCGCCTGGTGACCCGCCTCTGCAAGCTCGAGCAGGGGGCCGAGCTTCTCGAGACGCTCGATGGCGACCCGCACGCCGGGATCACGGTCATCGATCGCTTCGGCTAGGGAAGTTCTCAATACTCAGTCGTGCTATCAGGCGTGATCCCGTTCTTCGAATTGCAGCGACATGTGCGGTGCAATTCGGGATGGGCGTGGCCGGGAGGCCACACAAACACGAGGAAGCGTCCGCAGGACGCTGCCGAGCAGCTCGGCCGAATCCTGATTCGGCCGAAACTCAGTCGAACAGCCGGGGACGGAAGAGGGCGTCGTGGGTGGCGATGGCGAAGCGGTCGGTCATGCCGGCGACGTAGTCGATGACCTGGGTGGCGACTGGGGCGTCGTCATGGCGGTAGGTCTCCGGGATCTCATCCGGACGGAGCTTGAAGTGGCCGACGAGGTCACGGACGATCTCTTTGGCCCGCTTGCGATGCGACTCCATGGCCGGGTGGAGGTAGACCCGTTCGAACATGAAAGCGCGCAGGTCGTGCATCACCTCGAGCCGGGTTGGCTCCATCTCCACTCGTCCCGAGATCATCGACTGCTCGATCACCGACTTCACCATCGACTCGATCCATTGCCGGCCCGGTTCGCCGAAGGCGGCGACGGCGTTCTTTGGAAAGTCGTTGGGCTGCAGCACGCCGGCCCGGATGGCGTCCTCGGCGTCGTGCGACAGATAGGCGATGCGATCGGAGTAGCGGACGATGGCGCCTTCATATGTGGCCGGGCCTTGCTCGACCTTCCACGGGTGGGCCCGAATGCCGTCGAGGACCTCCCAGCTCAGGTTCAGCGGCTCGAGGACCTCGAAGATGCGCACACTCTGCTCCGAGTGGCGCCACTCGCCGGCCACGAACTCCGATAGGGCGTCTTCTCCGGTGTGGCCGAATGGGGAGTGGCCCACGTCATGGCCGAGGCACACCGCTTCGGTCAGCGTTTCGTTCAGCGAGAGGTACTGAGCGATCGATCGTCCGATCTGAGTGACCTTCAGGGTGTGGGTCAGCCTGGTGACGAAGTGGTCGCCCTCGGGGTTCATGAACACCTGGGTCTTGTGCTTCAAGCGGCGAAAGGCCTTGGTATGCAAGATACGGTCGCGGTCCCGGGCGAAGGCGGTGCGCAGCTCATCGTCCGGCTCCGGCCGGGCGCGGCCCCGGCTTTCTGCAGAGCGGACTGCTCCCGGCGCCAGCTGGTCGTCCTCGAGGGCCTCCATGTCGAGGCGGCCGCGTCGCACGAAGGGAATGCTCATGGGTCAGCCGATTCGATGAGTTGGAGCGTGATGGTGCGCACAGACTACAGCGGCGTATCGAGCCGGGAGAAGATGGCCCGGCGGCCTTCGGGCCAACGACATGCAACTGGGCCGGTACCCCGGCGGAGTAGCCTGGTGTAAGAATTAGCCAGACAAATGGAGTTGTGCGACATGAAACTGAAAAAGCTATTGGCGCTGTTCGCAGCCTTGGCGATCGTCGCCGCGGCTTGTGGCGGCGACGATGATGCTGACGCCAACCCGGACAAGATCACTTTCGGGTTCATCCCCTCCGAGCGGGCGGAGACGCTGCAGGACGACATTCAGCCGATCATGGCTGCGTTGAGCGATGAGCTGGGCATCGAAGTCGAGGGAATCGTGACCGCCGACTACAACGGTCTCGTTGTGGCGCTCGGTACCGGCCAGGTCGATGTGGGCGCCTTTGGGCCCGTCGGGTACGTGCAGGCGAAGGACCAGTACGCGGACGAGATCGACCTGCTCCTGAAGTCGGTCCGATTCGGAGCTCCGACCTACCATGGGCAGTGGTTCGCGACGCCGGAGGTGGCAGCAGAGATCTGTGACTCCGCACCGGTTGAAGCAGCACTCGACAACACAGAGGATGGCGTTGCCCTCATGGACGTGACCGAGGTGCTCGCCACCCAGGTTGGAAAAACGAGCGGCAGCGGCAACACAGAAGCCGAAGTGCTTGAAGACGGCACGCCGGTGGATCCCGGCCTGGCCTGTATGGCGTCGCTCGAGGACGTCAAGGGCTACAAGGTGGCGTTCGGAAGCGCGACGTCGACCTCGGCCTCGGTCTACCCGCGGCTGCAGCTTCTGGACCTCGGCTTCGACCTCGACAACGACATTGATTTCTCCTATCTGGGATCACATGACGATGCGGTGCTGGCCGTCTACACCGGCGACTTCGACATCGGCGCTTCGTTCGATGATGCCCGCCGCAACGTGCGCACGGAACACGCCGACGTGGGTTCGAAGGTAGTGGTGTTCAACATCACCGCCGAGATCCCCAACGACGTGTTGGCAGTGCGCAGCTCGCTGTCCGATGAGTTCAAGCAGTCTCTCTACGACGCGATAGAGGCCTATCTCGCCACCGACGAAGGCAAAGAGGCTTTCGACGAGGTGTACGAGTGGAGCGCGATCACGACCGCCGAGGACTCTGAATTCGACATCGTGCGTGACGCTGTCGACAAGCTCGGCCTGACCGAGTAGCGATACGGCCGGGTGGGGCTGCATCAGGCGACCCCACCCGGCCGCTTATCAACATGATCGAGTTCCGCAACGCCACAGTCGTATATCCCGGGGGTCTCAGGGCTCTCAACAACGTGTCGCTCACGATCGAAGACGGCGAGTTCATCGTCGTTGTCGGATTGTCGGGCGCCGGCAAGTCGACCATGTTGCGGGCTATCAACGGCCTGGTACCGCTGGCCGAAGGCTCGGTGACCGTCAGCGGGCGCGAGGTGAGGGGAGCTTCGCCGAGCGATCTGCGGGAGATTCGCTCCGACATCGGCATGATCTTTCAGACCTTCAACCTGGTCAACCGATCGACGGTGATCAACAACGTTCTGGTGGGCCGGTTGTCGATGGTGCCCCGGTGGCGATCGACCTTCGGTCTGTGGCCCAAAGCCGACATGGAGGTGGCGCTGCAATCGCTCGAACGCGTCGGCATCATCGACAAGGCCTACGAGAGGGCCAGCAATCTCTCGGGGGGTCAGCAGCAGCGGG
>CAMYJM010000074.1 GCA_947258635.1 uncultured Acidimicrobiaceae bacterium | reverse complement strand
CCTGGAACGCGTGGCCGGGTTCGATGCCCAGGCGGCGAAAGCCGAGTTGCTGCAGAAGGTCGAGGACGAGGGACGACGTGAGGCCATGGTCCTGATGCGCGACCTCGAGATGAAGGCCCGCGAGGAGGCCGATCGCCGAGCCCGGCGCGTGCTCGCCACCGCAGTGCAGCGTCTTTCGGCCGAGGTCGTCTCCTCCAGCACGGTTTCGGTGGTGAGCCTGCCCTCCGACGACATGAAGGGCCGCATCATCGGCCGCGACGGCCGCAACATCCGCACCTTTGAAGCCGTCACCGGCGTCAACCTCATCGTCGACGACACGCCAGAAGCCGTTTCCGTCTCCACGTTCGACCCGGTGCGGCGCGAGGTCGCTCGAATCACACTGGAGCGACTCATCGAAGATGGCCGCATCCATCCGGCATCCATTGAGGAGAACTACAACAAGGCACGCGACCAGGTCGAACAGAGCGTCCGCGACGCCGGGGAGTGGGCACTCCTCGAGGTCGGCCTGAGCCGGGTCCACCCGGAGCTGGTTACGTTGCTCGGGCGCCTCAAGTACCGCACTTCGTACGGCCAGAACGTTCTCAACCACCTCGTCGAGTCATCTCAGATCGCATCGATGCTCGCCTCCGAGCTCGGCATCGACCCCGATGAAGCCAAGCGGGCCGCTTTCCTCCACGACATCGGCAAGGCGGTGACGCATGAGGTGGGCGGCAGCCACGCATTGATCGGGGCCGAGATCGCCCGCCGCTTCGGCGAAGAGGCCGGCATCGTCCACGCCATCGAAGCGCACCACAACGAAGTCGAGCCGCGGACTTTGACTGCGATCCTGGTTCAAGCCGCCGACGCGGTGTCCGCGGCCCGCCCCGGGGCCCGCCGCGAGGCGCTGGAAAGCTACGTGCGGCGCCTGGAACAGCTCGAGGGGATCGCCGCCTCATTCGCCGGCGTCGAGCGGGTGTTCGCCATGCAAGCGGGCCGTGAGATTCGGGTCGTCGTCGACCCGGGTGCGATCGACGACCTGGCTTCGGCCGATCTGGCTCGCAACATCGCCCGCCGTCTCGAGAACGACCTGCAATACCCCGGTCAGATCGAAGTAACCGTGATCCGCGAGTATCGGGCCCGGGACTACGCCAGGTGATTTCGAAGGCTCGGGAGTGAGCCCGCGAAGTTCGGGTACGTCATGAACGTAAGTGTGCTCATCGTCAACAAATCGATCGCCGAACCCGGCATCATTGCCAACGCGGCGCTCGTCCTTGGGCTAACTGTGGGGCGCCACCTGCCCGAAGAGACGTTCGGCGCCGCCGTGGTCGACGGCGATGGGAGATCCCATGAGTCTCTTACATCCATCGGCCACATCGTGCGGAAGGCGACGGCGGCCAAATTGCGTACCTTGTGGGATACGTTCTCGGCCGATCCGGAGGTATCTGTGGTGGACTATACGGAGGCAGCAGCTCCTGCTGATTACGACGCATACGCCGCAGCGCTCCGTTCTAGAAGGAGTGAAGAGATCACGTTCCGTGCGATCCATGTCTACGGGCCGGGCGAGAAGATCATTCCTCTGACCAAGAACCTCAGCAGCCTATAAGGAGACTTGGCCGTTCGCGTTCACCTGGTAGCCAGTCCGTTACCCTTCCCGCCATGACCGACTCTGTTCTTCTTGGTATGCCGGCGCTCAAGTCGCCGCGGGAGCCCGCCCGGGTGGGGCGGAGCTACTTCGTGCGTACATACGGCTGCCAGATGAACGATCACGACTCGGAGCGGATCAGCGGGCTACTCGAATCCGACGGCATGGTCGTCGCGGCCACAGCCGAGGAGGCCGACGTGGTGGTGCTCAACACGTGCACCATCCGGGAGAACGCCGACAACAAGCTCTACGGCTATCTCGGGTCCCTCAAGGCCGTCAAGCAAAGCCGGCCCGGGATGCAGATCCTCGTCGGCGGCTGTATGGCGCAGCGTGACCGCGACGTTGTCCTCGATAGAGCCGCCTGGGTAGACGTCGTGTTCGGCACCCACAACACCCATCGGGTGCTCGACCTGCTCGACCATGCCGACGAGTGGGGGCCGATCGCCGAGGTTTGGGACGAGACCACCTCCGTCGATGACATGCCCTCCATGTTGCCCGCCCACCGGGACTCGGAGCACTCGGCCTGGGTGACGATCACCATCGGGTGCAACAACTCGTGTACCTTCTGCATCGTGCCGATGGTCCGCGGCCGGGAGATCAGCCGGCGGCCCGGAGATGTGATCAGCGAGGTCCGGCAGCTGGCGCGTGACGGTGTCGTCGAGGTGACGTTGCTCGGTCAGAACGTGAACTCCTACGGCCGGGATCTCGACCTCAACGGTCGCAGCCCCGTGTTTGCCGATCTGCTGCGTCGGGTCGGGGAGGTGGAAGGCATCCGCCGAGTCCGCTACACGAGCCCCCACCCGAAGGACTTCCGCGAGGACGTGGCGCGAGCAATGGCCGAGACGGAGGCCGTCTGTGAGCAGCTCCACTTGCCGCTGCAGAGCGGCAGTGCTGCGGTGCTGGCGGCGATGCATCGTGGCTACAACGGGGAGCGCTTTCTCGAGAAGCTGGCGATGGCGCGCGCCATTGTTCCCGATCTGGCCGTTTCGACCGACATCATCGTCGGCTTCCCCGGTGAATCGGATCAGGACTTCCAGGACACGCTGGACGTCGTCGCCGCGGCCCGTTTCGACAGTGCCTTCACCTTCCAGTTCTCGCCCCGGGCCGGCACGCCGGCGGCCGACATGGAAGGTCGGGTACCTCGAGGGGTGATCCAGGAGCGATTCGACCGCCTCGTCGTCATGCAGAACGAGATCACCTTCGCCAGAAACCAGGAACAGGTGGGACGGGTCGAGGAGGTCCTCGTTGAAGGTCCCTCGAAGAAGAACCCGGACGTCGTGACCGCCCGCACCCGCGGCAACCGGCCGGTCCACATCGCCGGCCACTATGCGCCCGGTACGTTCATGATGGTGGAAATCGGCCGGGCGGCTCCCCACCACTTGCACGCCCGCGCCGTCTGACGAGGCATCCCATGGGCGCTATTGCCGTTGTCGGGCCCACTGCGGCCGCCAAGAGTGCCCTTGCTATGCGGCTCGCCGCAGCATTGGGGGGTGAGATCGTCTCGGTCGACTCGATGCAGGTGTATCGGGACCTGGACATCGGCACCGCCAAGCCGGCGGCGCCGGACCGGGCGACGGTGCCGCACCACATGATCGATGTCGCCGACCCGGAGGATGCGTTCACGGTGGCGCAATACCAGGAACTCGGTGTCGCGGCCGTCGATGATATCGCCCAACGGGGCGCCATCCCGATCATTGCCGGTGGATCGGGTCTGCACTTTCGGGCTCTCGTCGACCCCCTGGAGTTCCCCCCGACCGACGAGACCGCACGTCGGCAAATCGAGGCCCTCGATCCGGCGGATGCGGTAGTGGCCCTATTGGAAGCCGATCCGGGGGCCGCCGCGGCGGTGGACCTGGCCAATCCCCGGCGGGTGGCTCGCGCCCTCGAGATCTTCCGGATCACCGGGGACACCCCGACCGACCGGGCAGCCACCCGCAGCGCGGCGGCAGTGCGCGGCTACGAGGCCCGGTTACCGCTCCTCGCTTTCGGTATGGACCCGGCCGCGGAACTCACGGACCGGGTGGCGCGGCGCTTCGACGCCATGCTCGCCCGAGGGTTGCTCGAGGAGGTGGACCGTATGCAAGATCGTCTCGGCATCACCGCGGCGCAAGGCGTGGGGTACAAAGAGCTGCTGCCGGTCGTTCGTGGTGGCGCATCGCTCGATGAGGGGCGAGAGGCGGCGATCCGCGCGACTATGGCTCTCGCCAAGCGGCAGCGGACCTTCTTCGGGCGTGATCCCCGTATCCGGTGGATTCCATGGCACGATGGGTTCGAACGGGCGGTTGAATTCGCTCTGGCCGTGGCCACCGAGAAGATCAAGGAGACGGCGTGGACTTCGTGAAGATGGAAGGGCTCGGCAACGACTTCATCGTCATTGAGGGCCCGGCCGCGTTCTCGCCGGCCCAGGTGCGGGCATGGTGCGACCGCCGTTTCGGCATCGGTGCCGACGGCGTGCTGCTGGCGTCACCGCTTGGCGGCCAGAAGGTCTCGATGGAGTACTGGAATGCAGACGGCCATAAGGCCGAGATGTGTGGCAACGGGCTGCGTTGTGTGGCCAAACTGGCGCTCGAGCGCGGCTGGGTGAACGACGCGGTAATGGAGATCGAAACGGTCGTCGGCCCGCTGGGTGCCGAGGTTCTCGAATCGGGCCTGGTGCGGGCGCTGATGGGCCATCCCCAGCCGGGGGCCGTCGAATCGATCGAGATCGCCGGGGTGACGGTGCGTCCGGTAACCGTCGGCAATCCGCACGCCGTCCTGTTCGTCGACGATCCGCTGACGGCTGAGGTGGGCGAGTTGGGCCCCCGCATCGCGAGTGATCCCCAATTCCCCGAAGGGACCAACGTCGAGTTCGTCAAGGTCGAATCGGGGAACCGGATCCGGATGCGGATCTGGGAGCGCGGCGTCGGTGAGACGATGGCGTCGGGCACCGGAGCATCCGCGGCCGCCTATGCGGCGGCTCTCTACCAGGGAAGCCAGTCGCCGGTCGAGGTGCTCCTTCCCGGCGGCACCCTCGTCGTAGAGTTGGTGGACGCCGAGGCCTGGGTGACCGGACCGGGCAACTTCGTTTTCACGGGCACTGTCGATTAGCGATCATCCGGTGGCGGGATCTTCCACGTCTCGTGGACGTGACGCCACAGCAAACCGCGGGGCGCGGCTTCATCCTCGGTGAGGAGCGCCGTGGACTGGCGGGCCGTCGTGTAATCGGTGTGGTCGTGCCACTCCTCGTAGCTTGCGATCACGGCCGAGTCGCCGGCCCAGCGCACCGTGACGTTTTCGATGCGAATGCGCATCTGCCGCGAGCCGCGGGCGGCGGTCAGGTCCGCCAGGAGCGGGCCCGCATCGACGACGTCACCGCCGGGCGACACGAAAGTGAAGTCGTCGGCCATCGAAGACCTGATTCGTCCGAAGTCATCGGTCGCGCCGGCGAACCATCGTTCAAACTCGGCGTGGAGTGCTTCGATCTCGGCAGCGACCCGCCCCGTGAGATTCCGTTTGGTCATGGCGGCAGCCTATCGCCGCCCCTCGGTGTGCGGGACCGTGGCGTTACTCGACGCGGCGCAGCACGGCCACCACGACGCCGAGGATCTCGACGCCGTCGGTGAACACCATCGGCGGGTGATCCGGATTCTCCGCTTTCAGCACTACCCGGCCATCGAGCCGCTGCAGGCGTTTCACGGTCGCCTCCTCCCCGTTGATGAGGGCGGCGATCACCTGGCCGTCGCGAGCGGTCTGCTGGCGGCGCACGACGACGTAATCGCGGTCGAATATCCCGATGTCGATCATCGAGTCACCACGAATCCGCAGCATGAACACGGGGTCGTTCCCGACCAGCTCGGTGGGCAGCGGATAGATCTCTTCGATGTCCTCCTCGGCGAGGATCGGGGAGCCTGCGGCGATCGAACCGACCAGGGGCACGTCGCGCACCGGGGCCCGCAGCAGCGATGCCTCGCTGTGGCCCGAGTCGATGACTTCGATGGCGCGCGGTTTGGTCGGGTCACGGCGGATACACCCGGCCTTGACGAGCGCAGAGAGGTGGCTGTGCACGGTGGAGGGGGAGCTCAAGCCGACGGCCTCGCCAATCTCACGCACCGATGGCGGGTAGCCCCGTTCGTTGACCGTGGCCAGGATCAGATCCAGGATCTGCTGCTGGCGTGCCGTGAGTGTCTTCTCGACCATCTGGTGCTCCTGTTTCTTCGCAAACGGCTCGCGGGCCTGCTGCCGACTCGGATTGTACGCCGCACGAGCGACAAAACCAAACATATGTTCGACTTGACATACGAACAGGTGTTCGCATACGATGGAGTTCTCTCGAACAGGTGTTCGGGCAGGAAGCCCGCAACGAGGACGGAACCGAATCTTGTCGCACCCGACAGATACGGTGACAACAGAGCTCGACGGAATCGCACCCGTGATTCCCGAAGGCCCTACACGGAAGCGACTGGAGGAGGAACCAGATGCCACGACATGCGGTCATCCCGTCAAGAGTGTTGATCGTCATCTCCACGGTGATCGTGGCTCTGGTCCTCCTCCTCGCTTCGAGCGTCATGGCGGCGCTCGATCCGGTGGATGTCCCTGCTGCGGTGCAGGTCGCCGAATACGAGGTTCGCTCCGGCGACAATCTGTGGAACATCGCCGGCGAGCACACTTCACCGGGCCGCGACGTTCGCAACACGATCGAAGCGATCAAGCGCCGCAACCACCTCGAGTCATCGACAATCCATCCCGGACAGGTCTTGGAGATCCCCCTGACCGGCTCGTCATAGGCGGGTCCGGGGGACACCCGGCGCGTTGCGATGGAATGTCCGTCGTGATGTGTCCCCCCGGCGGCCCGCGCCCGCTACCCTCCGGCCCAATGCGTTGTCCCAGCTGTAGTGCCGATGACACCCGCGTCATAGATAGCCGTCCGGCGGACGGCGGCAGCGCGGTGCGGCGGCGGCGGCGCTGTGAGACCTGCGAGCACCGATTCACCACGTACGAGCGATCGGTGCCGGCCGTCCAAGTCCGCAAGCGCAGCGGCGCGCTCCAGCCATTCGACCCGGAGAAGGTGCGTTCGGGCCTGGAGGCGGCATTGGCGGATCGCCCGGTGGCGGCCGACACGGTGGACCGGCTCGTGGCCCGCACCGAAGCGCTCTTCGATTCGGCGTCCCCGGTCACGACAGATGAGATCGGACGAGTTGTGCTCGAAGGCCTCAGGGAGGTCGACGAGGTCGCCTACCTGCGGTTCGCCTCGGTCTACAAGGACTTTCAGGGTGCCTCCGACTTCGAACGGGAAATGGCTGCACTGGAGAGTGCCCCGGAACCGGCCGGTTAGACGCTAGGGCACCTGGGCGATGGCCCGGCTGACCCCGCTAGCCAGTTCGAGGATGCGGCCATCAACTTCCGTGCGGAGCGCGGCCAGCGGGCCCACGAGGTCGTTCTGGAGTTGTTGCCTGGCGGCGGTCAACTCATCAATCAGACGTTGGGTCTCGGGTTCGTCGTTCTCGCGGAGCGCCGCCAGGTAGTCGTCCTGCCATTGGGCAAAGGCGGCGACCTCGCCGTCGACAAGCGTGCGATGCTCGGCGAACGGGCCCGCCACGGGCATTTCCGTCAGCGCCGCCACGCTGGTGGCGAGCACTCTGGCCAAGGCGGCGCTCTGTTCGGTGATCGTCGCGCTGTCAGCGGCGAGCGGCAACTCCGGTAGGTCGAGCACCCGGGCGAGGGCCAGCCGGTAGTCGGTTGTGTCGGCCACCTCGCCGCGGATGGCGGTCGCCTCTGCCGCCAGCGGCTCGAGACTGCGGCGGAAAGAGTCGAGATAGTCGAAAGGCTCCCGAGCGGTCAGCGGAAGATTGCTGGGAACCGGTTGGTTGGCGAGGTCGAGTAGCTGAGCCGCGCTGTCGGCGATTCCGGCGAGATTGACGGCTACAGAACTGAGGTCGGGCGCGGTGCTGGCCGGCTCGGTGGCCGTCGCGAGCGCCGTCTGGGCGTCGCCCAGGTCGCTGTAGAGGGACGTCAGCGCGGCGCCGATCAGGCCCGCATGGTTGGCGGCGCGCCGCTCCGATTCCTGGGGCATCCACCACAGTGCCAGCGCCGCAGCCGTGCCGAGCAGGATCGCCCCGATCACGATCGGCCAGCGGACGTTTCGCCGCGAGCTCGCGGTGGCGCTCAGTTCGGTTGGGCTCCACCCGGTGAGAGGATCCTCCGGGGTCTTGGCCGCCGGCAGCTCGGCCGTCTTGTCCCACATCTCAGTGACCAGTTCCGCCGTGCGCGTCGTGTCGGTGGATTGAGCGACCTGCTGCAAGGTCGGTGGGTCCTCTGTGGAGTCGATCCCGAGCATCTCGAGGTACCACCGGCCCCTGTCTCCCGGTTGGCGATCCGTTGACTGATCGGTCATTCGGGCGCTCCGGTACTCTTGTCGCTCAGATGCACAGCCTGAAGATACTCGTCGAACAGCTCGATCCCGAGCTTCCTTTGCCGCGCCACGCTCGACCTGGCGACGCCGGGGTAGATTTGTATGCGCGCACCGGGGGAGTGCTGGCGCCCGGAGAGCGGACACTGGTCCCCACCGGGATCGCCGTTGCCGTCCCCGACGGGTATGTCGGCCTCATTGCCCCCCGGTCGGGCCTGGCGGCGCGCCACGGGATAAGCCTGGTCAACTCCCCGGGAATCCTCGACGCCGGGTACCGCGGTGAGATCCACGCGGTGCTCATCAACGAGGGTGCCGAGCCGTTCGCATACGAACGTGGGGAGCGGATCGCCCAGCTGGTAGTCGTGCCTTTTGTGACCCAGGAGTACGAGGCGGTCGCCGAGTTACCAGCGAGCGATCGTGGCGCCGGGGGCTTCGGATCGACGGGAGCCTGACCAAACCGGGGAGCCTCGCCCGGTCTGGTAAACTACCGCTTCGCGCGGACGTAGCTCAGCTGGTAGAGCGCAACCTTGCCAAGGTTGAGGTCGCCGGTTCGATCCCGGTCGTCCGCTCCGCAGGACGGTCGTATGAGACCGTCCTTTTCGGCGACGTGGCCGAGTGGTTAGGCAAGGGTCTGCAAAACCCTGTACCCGGGTTCGATTCCCGGCGTCGCCTCGTCGTAGGATGGCAGGCAGCCTGCTCCAGTCGGGGCGGCTTCCACATCCCGGGCGCTTAGCTCAGCGGGAGAGCGCTTCCCTGACACGGAAGAGGTCACTGGTTCGATCCCAGTAGCGCCCACCGCCCGGAACCGTTGCACTGCAACGGTTTCGTTGTGTTACGGGTCTAGGTGAAACACCCGGCCATCGCCCTCGGTGCGCGTCT
>CAMYJM010000073.1 GCA_947258635.1 uncultured Acidimicrobiaceae bacterium | reverse complement strand
GGTCCGACGGGCGCCGGGAAGTCGACCACTCTCGGCGCGATGATCGATCATATCAACTAGACGCGGCGCGCCAACATAATCACCCTGGAGTATCCGATCGAGAACATCCACCCCGACAAGAAGTCCATCGTCAGCCAGCGGGAGGTCGGCGTCGACCCGGACTCCTTCGCCGAGGGCCTGCGGCGGGTGCTGCGCCAGGATCCCGACGTGATCCTGATTGGTGAGATGCGCGATCGGGCGACCGTCGAAGCGGCGCTGACGGCCGCCGAAACGGGGCACCTGGTGCTGTCGTCGCTGCACACGATCGACACCATCGAATCGGTCAATCGCGTCATCGACTTCTTCCCCAACGATCACCAGCAGCAGGTCCGCGTCATGCTGGCGGCCACGTTGACCGCGGTCCTGAGCCAACGGCTCATACCCCGCACCGACGGCAAAGGCCGGGTTCCCGCAATGGAGCTCCTCATCAACACGGAACGTGTCGCGGAGCGCATCCTCGACGCCGGCCAGACTCACACCCTCGTCGGCGTCGTGGCCGAAGGGGCGTACTACGGCATGCAGAGCTTCGATCAGGCGATCCTGGAGCTCTATCGCGACGGGGTAATCAACTTCCAGGACGCATTGGTCCATGCCAGTAATCCGACGGACTTCAAGCTGCAAGTTCAGACGACGGGGCTGATGACCGCGTAAACTGAGACACAAGATGGCACCAGACGCTGGCGCCGATCGCGATGGCGACATCGGGCATCCCCCGGGTCGCCATCGACGCGTCGCGGCCGTGCACGCCCACCGCGGTTGATTCTCGATCGCCTATTGTCCCGCCGGAATGTCGACTTTCACCTGTCAGGAATGCCGCAAAGGGTTCTCACTGCCCAAGGCGGTACTCGATCGCTATCCAGGGTGGACACCGCGACACTGCACGGACTGTCGCGACAGGGCCCGCGGGGCTCCGCAGGGTCGTAAGGGCAGGTCACGGACGAAGAAGCGGTCGCGGACGAGGGACCTGGTTTTGACGACAGAAGAAGTCCTCGCCGAGTTCTCCGACGGACCCGGCGACGGCGTCTTCACAGATGGGGGAGCGGTCCCCAACCCCGGTCCCGGCGGCTGGGGCGCCGTGTACGTGCGCAACGGGAAGGTGGTGGCCGAGGCGAACGGCCATGATCCGGACACGACCAACAACCGAATGGAGCTGACCGCGGCCTTGGAAGCAACGAAGCTGGTTCCCGACGGCGTCGCCGCGACGATCTACACGGACAGCCGGCTGGTCGTCCAGACCATCAATGAGTGGGCGGCCGGCTGGGAGCAGCGGGGCTGGAGACGGAAGACCGGACCGGTCGAGAACCTCGACCTGGTCCAACCGCTGTACCGGGCGTGCCGGGCCCGCCCGGAGATCAAACTGGAGTGGATCGCGGCCCACTCCGGCTATCTCTGGAACGAGTACGCCGACGCCCTTGCCAGCCGGTGGCGCCTGGAGTAGCGGACTGGCCCCGAGGGGCCCCATCGGAGTCGGTCGCCGCGACTACTCTCGGCTCCATGATTCCGGCCCGACTCGAACCTCTACTGCGCGCCGACTCCGCCGCCGGGCAGCTGGCCGCCCTCTTCCGTGCCGCCGGTCACGAGCTGGCTCTGGTCGGCGGCAGTGTGCGCGATGCGATTTTGGCCCGGCCGATCGACGATCTCGACTTCACTACCGATGCCCGCCCCAACCGCATCAAGGAGATTGTTAGACCCTGGGCGCACGATCTCTATCTGGCCGGGCAACGGTTCGGCACGATTGGGGCGATTCGCGACGGCCGGGTTCACGAGATCACGACCTATCGGGCGGAGGTCTACGCGAACGACAGCCGCAAACCGGACGTGACCTACTCGGACGACATCACCGAAGACCTGGGACGGCGCGACTTCACGATCAACGCCATGGCCCTCCGTCTCGACGGCGCGGGCTCTGCCGAACTGCTGGATCCCTATGGCGGTGCCGTCGATCTTGCACAGAAGACCCTGCGGACGCCGCTTGATCCGGCGATCTCCTTCGGCGACGATCCGTTGCGGATGTTGCGCCTCTTCCGGTTCCTGGCGACGCTCGGGTTCGCACCCACGGTTGAGGTTCTGGCGGCGGTGTCGTCCATGGCCGAGCGCCTGGAGATCGTTGCGGCGGAGCGAATCCGAGTCGAAATGAGCAAGCTGATGCTCGGGGAGCACGTTGCCGACGCCCTCTGGGGCCTGGTGGAGACCGGCCTCGCCGATCAGTTCCTGCCGGAGCTGGCCGATCTCCAACTGCAGCAGGACCCGCAGCAGCGCCACAAGGACGTTCTGGCGCACTCGATCGCGGTCGTGGCCAAGACATCGCCCATCCTGGAGCTGCGATTGGCCGCCCTGCTCCACGACATCGGCAAGCCGGCGACCCGGGCTTTCACGCCGGGCGGTGTGACCTTTCATCATCACGAAGTGGTCGGCGCCAAGATGGCCCGGCGGCGGATGCGGGAGCTGCGCTTCTCGAGCCAGGAGACCCGGGACGTCGGCAGCCTCGTGTTCCTCCATATGCGGCCTCACACCTTCAAGATGGGCTGGACCGATTCGGCTGTGCGCCGCTATGTCCGCGACGCCGGGCCGCTGCTGGATTTGCTGAACGAGCTGGTCCGTTGCGACATCACAACGCGCAATGAGAAGCGAGCCCGAGCAATTCAGCGGGGCATCGACGAACTCGAGGAGCGGATTGCCGAGCTGCGCTCGCGCGAGGAGCTGGATGCGCTGCGCCCACCCATCGACGGCCACCAAGTGATGGCGCACCTCGGGATCGAGCCGGGACCCCGGGTGGGGGAGGCTATGCGGATGCTTCTCGAGCACCGCATCGAGCACGGCCCGTATAGCGAAGAAGAGGCATATCGCTTGCTGGACGAGTGGGAGGGGAAGTAGCCAGTACTCAGTACTCAGTACTTGGTACTCACTACTGATTGCTCAGTACCGGCTCGCGATGCGGCGATACTGTCCTGGTGAACGTTCGCCGGCTCTTTCCCTTCGCCCTGTTCGTGCTCTTGCTGGCGATTGCGGTGCGGCCGACGATCGATCCCGACATGTGGTGGCACCTGCGCACCGGCGAGGCGATCCTGGACGGCGGGATCCCCCGACGAGACATCTTCTCGTTCACCTACCCGACCAACGTCTGGGTCACCCATGAATGGCTCTCGCAAGTCTTCATGTGGGGGGTCTACCGCCTGGGCGGCCTCACCGGCTTGATGGTCACCTTTGCGGCGATGACCACGGTCACGTGGGGGCTCGTGTACCTGATCAGCGATGGGAAGCCGTACGTGGCCGGTATGGTCGTGGCGGTGGCCGCCAAGGCCAGCCAGGTCGTTTGGGGATCGCGCCCGCAGCTGTTCAATCTGCTCTTTCTCGCGGTGTTCATCTTTCTGCTCGAACGGCGCCGCGACGGTGCCGTGGGTAAACAGGTGTATGTCGCGTTCCCGTTGCTGACTCTGGTGTGGGCCAACCTGCACAGTGGCTTCGTGCTGGGGATCGTGGTGCTCGGCACCTATCTGATCGCAGGCTATTTAGGGCGGCGCCGCCGGGCGCCGGATCCGCGCGCGCTGCCACCCGGCGATCTCCGCCGGCTCGGCTTCGCCGTGGTGGCTGCCGCGCTGGTGTCTCTAGTCAACCCGAACGGGTTGCGACTGTGGACGTTCCCCATCGAGAACCTTACGAGCCCCATCCAACGCGAATTGATAGTGGAGTGGTTCCCGCCCACTCCGGATCAGCTGATCTTCTGGCTGACGCTGGGTTTGGTCGTGGTCGGCGTGCTCGGGTTCGTCACGGCATCCCGTCGTTCGGCGGCAACCGACATACTCATGTTCGGCGGTACCGCGTTGGGCGCCTTCCTGTCGGTGCGCAACATCCCCATATTCGCCATCGCGGCGACGCCGATCGTGTGCCGCTACCTGACCGACGCCCTCTCTGCGAAATCGCTGGTGGCTCCCGGCGACGAGCCGGAGCCGCGCCGGCTGCCGACGCTGGTGGCCGGGGCGGCCATAGGCGGCGCTGCTTTCGTTATCGCCGCGGCGACGATCGCCGGCAATGCGGCGACCGTTCGGGATGCCTTCCCCGAGGCTGCCGTCGACTGGGTCGAGGCGAACGGCCGGACCGGCGAGCGGATCTTCAACGCCTACGGATGGGGTGGGTATCTCATCTGGCGGGGGCTTCCCGTGTACGTGGATGGTCGGGCGGATGTCTACGGCGATGCCGGGCTCATCAACTTCCGCCGGACGTGGGATGTCGAGCCGGGTTGGGAGGAGCCCCTCGACAGATTCGGGGTGAGCCTGGTCATGGTGCCCCGGGGATCCCGCCTCGCCGTCGTGCTCGATGAGGCGCCCCGGTGGCGGACTGAGTACGAAGATCCGGTCACCTTCGTCTTCGGACGATCGGGTTAGGATCGGTGATCGACCCTCGAATACGCGGCGCACGCCGGCGAACTGTTCGAGCTCTATGACTACCGCTTGGGCTTGATGCTCGCCGAGTATGGGCCTCACTATCCCAACTGGAACCAAGACGAGGCTGTGATCGCGAAGGATTATGCAGGGTCGCGGCCGCCGAGCCCGATTCTCTTCAAGAACGCGTTCGGTGAGGGCTCCCGGCCGAGGAAATCCCGCAGCAGGTCCATGCCGTCGCGCGTCCCGCCCCGGGCGAGAATGGCGTCGCGGTAGCACCTGCCGACTGCAGGGCTGAGAACTCCCTCGTCGGCGAAGACCGAGAACATGTCGTCGCCGTACACCTTGGACCACAGGTATCCGTAGTAGCCCGCCACGTAGCCGTCGCTCGCCATGTGGCCGAAGCTGGCGCCGAAGTGGGTATCGGGATGGGGCGGGAACAGCGTCATCTCGACGAGCTCGTAGTAGGCATCTTCGATGTCCATGGGGCCGTCGCCGCCGTGGAGCGCCATGTCGTAGTGGCCGTAGAACACCTGGCGCAGGGTCTTCAGTGCCACGTTCTGGTCGCGGGCCGCCACCATCCTGTCGACCAGCTCGGTGGGGATGGGCCGGCCGGTCCGGTAATGGCGGGCGAAACGCTGCAGCACCTCGGGCTCCCACATCCAGTTCTCCATGATCTGAGATGGGGCCTCGACGAAGTCGCGCTCGGTTTGGGACCCGGAGAACCGCGGCAATTCCACTTCGGTCAGCGCATTGTGGAGCACGTGCCCGAACTCGTGAAACAGCGTCACGGCCTCGTCGTGCTTGAGCAGCGATGGTGAGTCGGCAGTCGGCTTCGTGAAATTGGCGGCCACCACGGTTACCGGAGGGCGATACCCGTCCTCGGTCATGACGCCGGCGCGGAGGCGCCAGCAAGCGGCGTGGCTGAACTTGCCCCGGCGCGGGTGCAGGTCGGCGTAGTAGTGCGCGATCACCTCGCCGGAGGTGCTGTCGGAGATGGCGTACACCGCAACGTCGGGGTGCCACGCTCCGGGGTCGGGCACCTCGGTGAAGCCGATGCCGAACACATCGCTGCAGATATCGAACATGCCGGCGACGACAGACTCGAGGGGGAAGTACTCTGCAACCTCGTTGTCGTCGACTCCGTACTCCTGTTTACGTTGCGCCGCGTCGTAGTAGCTCCAATCCCACGCCGCGAGCCGCCCGGCGTTGCAGTCCCGCTCCAGCATGGCCTGCAGAGCCGCCAACTCGTCGTGCCCGAGCCGGGTCAGGTCGGGCACGATGGACGCGTAGAAATCGGCGACGGCCGCCGGATCGGCCATCTTCGGTTCCATGGCGTATCCGGCGAATGTGGAGTAACCGAGTAGCCGGGCGATCTCCCAGCGGAGCGCCACGGCCTCATTGAGCAGCGGCATGTTGTCCGTTGCGGCCCGGTTGAGGAACTTGAACTGGAGGCGGCGGCGGGCATCACGATCTCTCGCCTGATCCATGAAGGGCACGTAGTCGGGGTAACTCACCGTGACTCGCCGCGTTCCCTCGTTGGTCCCAGGCTCGAGGCGCTCCAAGTAGCTTTCCGGCAAGCCGGTGAGCTCTTCTGCCGTCATGTCGATGCCGTCTTCCCATTCGGCCAGGTTGCGCTCGAAGGCGACGTTGATCTCGATGAGCCGGTTGCGGAGCTGCTCAACACGCTCGCGATCGGGCGCCGGCAGAGCGTGTCCCGCCCGGCGAAAGTCGCGCAGCCAGAAATCGAGATTACGGCGGCGCTCGCCGTCGAGGCCGGCGGCGTCATCGGTCCGGCAATACTCGTCGACGGCGTCGAACAGGTCGCGGCGAAACGCCAGACTCGCCACCCACTTGCTGTGCATCTCTTCGGCCGCGGCGCCGGCCGCGCGGACGGGCTCATCGGGGTGGACCTGGGACATGAAGCCGCCCACGCCGTACGCGTCGTTCGTCAGCGTGATTGCCCGGTCGAGCGGGTCGAGTGTGTTCGCATAGGTGCGGGGCCCGGTGGCGGCAACGGCGCCTGCGATGAGACGGTCGGCCTGCTCGATGGCGTCGGCAACGACGGCGCGTACCGACTCGGGGGTGAGTGTGGTGTAGTCGGTGAGCTTCATGATCGCCGCACCGTAGTCCGGGGGGTGACGTTTGCGGTCCGATCCGCTAGCGAGTCCTGAGGTGGCCCCGTTCGAGCTCGTCGACCGACGAGACGCCGAGGAGCTGCATCGTGCGCTTGATCCCGTCGGAGAACATACCGAGCGCCCGGTCCACACCGTGCTCGCCACCGGCCATCAAGCCGTACAGGTAGGCCCGGCCGATGAAGGCGGCTTGGGCTCCCTGGGCGACTGCAGCAACGACGTCGCCACCGTCCATGATCCCACCGTCGACATAGACCTCGCAGCGGTCGCCCACTGCGTCCACGACATCGGGGAGCAGCTCGAACGTGGTAGGCGCTCGATCGAGCTGCCGGCCCCCGTGGTTGGACACGATGACCGCGTCGGCGCCGTGATCGACCGCCCGCGCGGCATCGGCGACCGTTTGGATTCCCTTGATCACCAGCGGGCCGTCCCAGTGCTCGCGCATCCAGTCGACGTCCGACCAGTTGAGCGCCGGATCGAAGACCGATGCGATGAGTTCGGCGACAGTGCCGTCGAAGCTGTGAAAGCTGGCGAACTCGAGCGGCTCGGTCGTCAGGAGGTTGTACCACCAGGAGGGGTGGAGCGCCATGTCGAACATCGTCTTCAGCGTCAACGACGGGGGGATGGTGAGGCCGTTGCGGACGTCGCGCAAACGGGCGCCGGCGATCGAGGCATCTACGGTGAGGATGACGGCGCTGTAGCCGGACGTCTTGGCGCGGGTGAGCAGCTCCTGGCCGAAGTCGCGGTCTTTGAACAGGTAGAGCTGGAACCAGCGATTGAGTCCCGGGGCGGCTTCGGTCAGCGCCTCGGGGGTGACCGTGCCCAGTGTGGAGAGGGCATAAGTGACGCCGGCGCGCTGCGCCGCCCGGGCGACGGCAGGCTCGCCTTCGTGCTGCATCATGCGGGTGAACCCGGTCGGAGCCAGCGCCAGTGGCATCGATGACGGTTGGCCGAGGATCGTTGTCGCCGGGTCGGCGGCGGAGACGTCGCGCATGACGGTCGGGTTGAACTCGATGCGCCGGTAGACCTCCCGCGACTTGTTGAGGGCGACTTCCTGCTCAGCACCCCCGTCGGCGTAGTCGAAGGGTGCCCGGGGGGTGCGCCGCCGGGCGATCTTGCGGAGATCCCAGACGGAGGCGGCAGATGCCAGCCGGGCCTCGGGCCCAAACCCGGGCGGCCGGATCTTGACCAGCGGCTTGATCTCCTCCCAGCGCGGCGTGCGGCGCTGCATGGTGTTCTCCTTTTCTGCCTGGAGGCAGGCTAGGGCACACACACCAGCCCGTGTTCAGACCAGCGAAGCGAATGCGGGGCGGCGCAACGCTGGCCGCCTCGCAGTACGCGGGCTCGGTTCGCCTCAGGCGGCTCTCGATGGGCCGCTAGCGTCCCAACATGGCAACTGATCCCGCGAGCGGCGACTCGCTCCATCCTGTGGCGGCACAGGGGTTCGGATCTTCTCCCCAGCGTTACGAATCAGGACGGCCCGGCTATCCCGCCGCGGCCGTCTCCTGGTTGTGCGAGCGTCTCGGAATTCGCGAGGGCGCTGTCGTCGCCGACGTGGCTGCCGGCACCGGCAAGTTGACGAGGTCGCTGGCCGCCACCGGTGCCCGGGTCGTCGCGGTCGAGCCCGTAGCGGGAATGGCGCAGCTGCTCGCGGCGCTGACGCCCGGCGTGGAACTCGTAGCGGCCACCGCCGAGGCCCTTCCATTCGCGGGCGGCAGCATCGATGCGATTACGGCCGCGCAGGCGTTCCATTGGTTCGACGCCGAACGCGCCTGGGCTGAGTTTCACAGGGTCCTCCGGCGAGGCGGGGGTGTCGGCCTCATGTGGAACGTCCGCGATCGGTCCGTTGCCTGGATCGATCAGGTGTGGACGATCATGGATGAGGTCGAAAAGAACGCGCCGTGGCGCAATCACGACCGTTCGACGCAGACGGCGGGTACCGGGTTCATTCCGCTGGAGTCAGCCACCTTTTGGCACGAGGTTTCCGTCACCCGCCAGGGGATGATGGACCGGATAGCATCCGTGAGCCACGTTGCGATCCTCCCGGAGCCGGAACGCACGGCGATACTGGCCAGGGTCGCCGCGGCCCTGCCCGCCGGCACCACGCTCAGCGTCCGCTATCGCGTAGACGTGTACGTCACCCACAAGGAATAGGAAACGCGCCTCTCCCCCCGTCGAACTGCGTCAGCAGGGCGACGGTTGGGGGAGTGCCGAGCGTAGCGACGCGAGGGGGGCGCGGAGGAGCGAGACCAGCCTCGGGCGCGCCCGCGTTCGCGGCCCGCGGTTCAGCCCCTGGGGACCTCGTTCCAGGGGAGGTCTTTGTCGACGCGGGGCTCTCCGGGGAGGCCGAGGACCCGTTCCCCGATGATGTTCTTGGGCCCATCAGCTCGGTGGCGAGGTGATAGATCTTCTTGTTGAGCTCGGCGTACACCAGCTTGCCGGTCGAGCCTTCCGGACCGGGAGTGCCCGCCGAAGCGTTGTGATTGGCCCGGATGTTCGTGAGGCGAGCCGCCTCGGCCTCCACCCACAGCTTCATTATCTCGTCACGGTCGTGCTCGTCTCCGCCGTACTGACGCCACACCTCGATCAGCTCACCGATGGGACCGCTGTTGCGCGGCGAGACGGTGCCGCCGATGGCGACCCGCTCGTTCATCAAAGTCGTCAACGCCACCCGCCACCCGGCGCCGACCGCGTCGATCCGGTTCGAATCCGGGATGCGGAGGTCGGTCATGAACACCTCGTTGAACTCGGCCTCACCCGTGATCTGGCGCAGCGGCTTGATCTCGACGCCGGGCGCCTTCATGTCCATGAGGAAGTACGTCATTCCGAGGTGCTTCGGAGCTTCGGGGTCGGTGCGGGCCACGACCATGCCCCACTTGGAAACGTGGGCCACGGTCGTCCACACCTTCTGGCCGTTGAGCACCCATTCATCGCCGTCTCTGACGGCCCGGGTCGCCAGTCCGGCCACGTCGCTGCCGGCTCCCGGCTCGCTGAAGAGCTGGCACCAGACCTCCTCGCCGGTGAACAAGGGCCGCAGGTAGCGAGCCTTCTGCTCCTCGGTGCCGTGGGTCAGGAGCATCGGGGCGCCCATCCCATGACCGATGATGTGAAAGGAAGAGGGGCGGTGGGGCGTTACTTCATCGAGGCGTTCATCGATGCGTTTCTGCAGCCGGAGCGACAGGCCGAGTCCACCCTGTCCCTCGGGGAAGTGCACCCAGGCCAGACCCAGGTCGTATTGAGCCCCCATGAATTCGAAGCGGTCGCCGTGCGGGTCGTGGGCGGACAGGAGTTGGCCGAGCAGCTCGTCGATGCGGGCCTCGGCCGTCGAGAGATCTGTGGTCATGACAGCAAGTTAGCCCTTTCCATCGTCACCGGACTCAGCGCGCTTGCGGGCGCCTCGCTTCTCCGCCCACTTGACGGCGCCGATTGCGATGACGATCGGCGCGGCGAACATCAAGATCTCGTCCCAATTGCCTTGGTGGGCGACGATCCACTCCACTTATCCCGCCAAAATGAAGAGGCCGAGGCCGGTCAGAGTCACCATTAGCACCAGCATCGCATACTGCGTGCGAACTGCAACCTCGGGATCGAATGCGGCCAGCGCCCGGTCGTGGGCCAACGCGACACCGGCGATGTGGCCCAGCACGATGACGAGAACCTGGACGTACCAAACCCACAGCTGGCTCGGGGTGAACACCACCCGCCAATCGGCAGTGCCGAACAGGTCCCAGCCCCGGCCGAAGGGGTCGCTGGCGGCATGAATCACCTGCTGGCCTTCGAAGACGATCAATGTGAAGTAGTGGGCGAAGGCGTAGGCGAACGCGATCGGCACGAGCGTGTGCGCAAAACCGGCGGCGATCTCACGCGTGCCGCGGCCTCCACCGGCGAGGTGGGCGGCGAGACGAGACGCGCCGTAATAGGCGGCACCGATCGTGAGGCACGTGCCGAGCAAGGCGACGGTCTCGAACCACATCTCGCGGCGGACGTCGCCGACCAGGTTGGCCCACCACCCGGCGCCGGACATGCCGTCATAGGTCACGGTTCCGATCATGGCGATGATGAATGCG
>CAMYJM010000072.1 GCA_947258635.1 uncultured Acidimicrobiaceae bacterium | reverse complement strand
CAACCAGCGAGAGCATCTCGTTGCCGATCCGCAGCGCGCCATCTTCATCGTGTCCTCCGGCCGCCAGGCCGAACATGGCGCCGACGGCAGCGTTCTCCAGCACGGTCATCGTCGGAAACGGGCGGGGAGTCTGCTGCACCATGGCGACACCGAGCTTGCGCATCCGGTGGGTCGACCGGCCGGTGACGTCCCGCCCGTTGAGGTGGATCGTGCCCCGGGTCGGCGCTTGGATGCCGATGATCAGGCTGAGCAGTGTGCTCTTCCCGGCGCCGTTGGGGCCGACGACGGCGAGAATCTCGCCCTCGTCGGCCCCGAGCGTCACCCTGTCGACGGCCGGAAGGCCGCCGAATGACTTCCCGATCCCGTTGAGCTCGAGAAGGGGCACCTCGCTACGGGGCGTAAGGCTCGAGCGGGTCGGCCTGGACCAACAGTTCGAACCACCAGTCGCCGGCCTCGTTCACGCCATCGGGAGCCGGCCCCTCACTGATGATGGTGAATACCGGCGTAGCTTCTGCCAGCTCGCCCCATTCGGTCCAGCGCAGCGTGTAGGCATGTCCGGGCATCTCGAAGGAATTGGCGTGCATGTATTCGGCCACTGCCTTTGGGTCGTCGCCGACTTCGCCCACCGCTTGGGCGACCATATTCACGATCGCGTAGGCGGCGACGGCGTCGTCGGACATGAACTGGTTGTCCGAAAACGCCAGGTAACGGCGGGCCAGGTCCTGGTAATCGTCACTGAAGTAGTCGGCGCAGCCGAAGTCGGAATAGCGACCGATGGCGAGTTCTTGCAAGCCTCCCACGATCGCGTTCGGCGGTGACCAGGAGCCGGAAACCGGAACGTTCCCGGCGAGATCTGCCGACAGCGTGACGATGGCTGAGCCTCCCGGCGGGTGCCCGGTAGCCACGATCATCTGGGCCCCGGCGTCGGCCATGGCGCGGACGAACGGTGTGAAATCGGTCGTCGGCGGGACCGGAGCGACCTGGATCTCGCCGATGTCGATGCCGGAACCGGCGAACGTGTTCTCCACCGCCGACTTGACGGCCTGGCCCCAGGCGTAGTCGGCGACGATGACTCCAACGTTGGTCATGCCCTGCGCCTGGGCGTACTGGAGCACGGGCCCGGCCACCATCGGCGCCGCCGGCAGGCAGGTGCGGAAGGTGTACCGGCTGTCCCGCGTGAGGGCGGCATCGGTGCCCGATTTGATGAGGAACAGCGGTACCTGCATCTGCTCGGCCACCGCGGCGACCGGAGCGCCGACGCCACTGGAAATGGGTCCGCCGACGGCGACTACGCCGTCCTCGACGAGTCGCTCGAATCGATCGACTCCGATGTCGGCGTCGTTCTCGGAATCTTGCTCGACGAGCTCGAGCATGCGGCCATCGACGCCGCCGGCGTCGTTGAGCTCCTTGACAGCCAACCGCATCCCGTCTCGAACGTTGACGCCCCACGGCGTGAACGTCGACGTCTGGTCGACGAGCATGCCGATCTTGATCGGGGATGTGTCCACCGGCGCGGCCGTCGTCGCGGGAGCCGCCGTTGTCGGCGCGGCCGTGGTGGCTGCGGTTGTGCCCGGAGCCGCCGTTGTCGGCGCGGCCGTGCCCTGCGTTGTAGTGGTTTCGGCATCGTCCCCGCAGGCGGCCACCACCAACATGAGTGCCGCTACGAGACTCAACCAGCTCAATCTTGACCGTTGTTTCACGTCGTTACCTTCTCTCTCCTTCTGCTCGAGTGAGTGGTTCACTCGAGGTTTGACAGGCCCGGCGGCATCATAGACTTACCGGTCGGTCAGGATCAATCGATGCCGTCATCTCCCCCCGGTTTGGGTTCTTCTCGGGTGGTTTCTTCGTGGTGTCAGGTCCTTCCCAGGATTTCCTCGGCGAGGCGTTCGAGTTCTTCTTTGGTCTGGCCGTCGTAGCGACGCCCGCAAGTTTCGTCATAGCGAGCGCAGAGGTCGCGGCAATCGGGGCCGACGATCATCTCGTCGGCCATGTTGAAGAGCACATGGTCTTCCTTGCCGATATGGGCCACGATGAGATCGACGAAGCCGACGGCTCCGGCCCGCAGATCGCCGCTGGCCTGCGGATCGCCGCTGCGAGCATCATCCAGCGCCTCAGCCATCATCCGCACCAGCGATCTGCCCTGGTCGTGCTCGGCGAGCATCACCGCGATCGGGCCGACGTCGTGAGGCATTCCCTGAGCCTCGAGGCCCGGAAACAGCATGTCCTCCTCCTTGCCGTGATGGCAGGCGTCCGCGAAGAGGCGGAAGAAAGTGATGTAGCGCGCCAGATCGTCATAGTCGAGCGCGATTCCGGCGCCCTCCGCAGCGAGCTTTGCCGACAGCGAATTGGCAACGGCGAGGATCAGCTGGTGTTCCGTGCGCAGCAGGCCGGTTGCAGTGTCCGTTGGCTGGTTTGGCATTGCGCCAAGGTAGACGTGTCGAGTGCCCCGAGGCAACCAGTCCGGTCGGGTGGGGCTGAGCCTGCCGGAACCCGAAAAGCGATCATTAGGTCGCGATTTGAGCCACAATGGGCCACTGGCTGGAACGTCTAGCAGCCAGCCCGGGAGGTACCAATGGCCAACAAGAACAAAGCCGGCAGGACCAGCAAGACGCCGGCAGCCAAGAATCTCAAGGCAAAGCGCGCCGACAAGAAGGCGAAGCGGCAAGCCCTGGCGGGCAAACAAAACACCGCGATCTGACCGGCGCAGTATGCGCTCCGATGTCCGGGACCTTCGCCTCTGGGGCGGGCCGGGCTCTTGCGCGATGATCCATCCGTGAGCCCCCGAGATGCCTCGCCCCTCCCGCCGGGCCGGCAGCCTTACGACCCCTTGGTCGGGTTTCGTGCCGGTGCGATCGCCGGCGGGATCCTGGGAGCGATCTTGGTGGCGGTATCGAGCCTGGCGAACTTCTGGGTGGTGCTCGTTGGTGCCGCCATCGGCGGCGGAATCGGTTACTGGACTGAGAAGTTCAAACTCTCGGGCGAGGACCCGGACGACCCGTCCGGAGGTTGAACCCGCGCTGGTAGCCTTGCCGCGATGGCACGCAACGTCCTCGGTGGGGATCTGGAGCTATGCAGCGACGACCCGATGACGGGTTGGATGCGAGACGGATCCTGCAACACGGATGCGCGCGATCGAGGCAGCCACACGATTTGTGCCGTCATGACCCGCGAGTTTCTCGAGCATCAGCGCAGCATCGGGAACGACCTGATGACCCCGATGCCGCAGTTCCACTTCCCGGGTCTGGTGCCGGGAGATCGATGGTGTGTGACTGCGCCCAACTGGCTCCGGGCCCACCATTCCGGATCCGCCGCACCAGTCGTCCTGGCAGCCACCAACGACAAGGTGCTCGAGATCGTGCCCCTCGAGATCCTCCGCCAACATGCCGTCGACGTGCCGGCGGACCCCGGCGCGCTCGGGGGCTGACCGCCCAATTGCGTTCGTTGTGCTTATTCGGCGGTCATAGGGCCTGATTAGGCACAACGAACGCTCTAGTACCCTCAATCGGGTGTCTGTTGGAGAGCGCTCGGTAGCCGAGGAGTTGCGTCCGCCGCGGCCGCTGCTCTCTGCCCGGGCGGAGGCGCAGCTGAGCGACCGCCACCGCGTGGTGCTCGACCAGCTCGAGGACCTGTTCCTGGCGGCGGGATTCGCTTCGTCGACGATGCGCGACCTGGCGGCCCACCTGCGCTGCTCGCTGCGGACTCTCTACGAGATCGCTCGCTCGAAGCAGGAGCTGGTGCTGCTGGTCCTCGACCGCTTCTTCCACCGGGTCGGCCGCAACGCCCTGGCTGCGATCGATCCGGAGGCGCCCGTCGCCGTCCGGATTCGCGCCTACTTCGGTTCGGGGATCGAGCTGCAGCGCTGGACGGTCGCGCTCGCCGAGGACAGTGCCGGCGAGGCGGAGATCCAGCGGCTCGCCGACAGCCACTTCAAATACGTGAATGCGGTCCTCGAGCGGCTGATCGCCGAGGGTGTCGCCCGCGGCGAGATGAAACCGGTCGATCCCAAAGTCGCCGCGGCCGCGCTCGGTGCCGCCGGCGTCTATCTCACCCGGCCGGACGTGACCGCTCGCATCGGTCGTTTGTCGCCCGACGTGGTCGACGAAGCTCTCGACATCTTTCTGCTCGGCCTTGCGAGCGATGGCGCCCGGACCACCTAGATCCCGAGCTGGCGGGCCGCCAGGTCGCGCATGATCTCTTCGCTGCCGCCGCCGATGGCGTTCACCCGCACCTCGCGGTAGATCCGCTCCACCGGGTTGCCGCGCATGTAGGAGGCCCCGCCGAGGATCTGGGCGGCCTCGCGAGCGCAGAACTCCAATGACAGGCTGGCCTGCACCTTGCATTCGGCCAGCTCGGCCACCGGACGGTCGCCCTGGGACACCTGCCAAGCGAGCTTCTCCATCCAGGCGCGGGTGGCATTGATCGTGCGGTCCATTTCGACGAGTTTGTGCCGGATGACCTGGTGATCCGCCAGCCGGGCGCCAAATGTGCGGCGCCCCTGGGCCCACTCCAGCGCCTCGTCAAAGCACACGCGGGCGGCGCCCACCATGCCGGCGATCATGAAGAGCCGCTCGTAGTTGAAGTTCTCCATGATGACCTGGAACCCGGCGTTCTCGCCGCCGAGGAGGTATGAGGCCGGCACTCGGCAGTCGTCGTAGTACAGGGTCGCCGTGTCCGAGGCCCACCAGCCCATCTTGGTGAGCGGCGTCGCCGAGAAGCCCGGCGTCTTGGTGGGGACTACGAGCAGCGAGACGCCGGAGGCCCCGGCGCCGCCGGTTCGCACGGCAGTCGTGACGTAGTCGGCCCGCATCCCGGAGGTGATGAACGTCTTGGAGCCGTTGACGATGTAGTCGTCCCCGTCGTGGGTGGCGGTCGTGGTCAGGTTGGCGACGTCGGATCCGGCGCCCGGCTCGGTTATACCGAGAGCGCACACCAGGTCGCCACTGAGCATCCCGGGGAGGATTTCCGTTTTCACCTTTTCCGAGCCGGCGGCCTGGATAGGCGGCGCCCCGATGTAGTTCGAGAACAACCCGGCGGGGACCCCGCCACCGCCGCACCGGGCCAGCTCCTCGGCGAGGATGCAGAAGAGCACCGGATCGTGCGTCCCGAGCCCCCCGTATTCGGCATCGAACCCGATACCGAACAGGCCGACGGCGCCGGCTTTGCGATACAGCTCACGGGGGAATGCGGCCGCCTCATCCCACTCGTTGACATACGGAGTTATCTCGGTGGCCACGAAATCGCGGATCATCCGGCGGAAGAGCTCGTGTTCTTCCGTATAGATGGGGAGCGAGGTCATTCGTCAGGCCCTTGGTCCGGCGGCGCCCAGGCCGGCGGCCGTTTCTCCAGGTAGGCCGCCATACCTTCGCGCCCCTCGGGCCCGGCGAACAGGCGGGCCGATATGTCGGCGGCCCATTCCAGTGCCGGGTCGAACTCCATCGACGGCACCTTCGTCAGGAGCTGCTTGGACGCCGCCAGGGCGCCGGGGGCACCGAGCAGCAGGTCGGCAACGACTCGGTCGACCCGGGCATCGAGCTCGGCCGCCGGGACCGAGTCGTTGATCAACCCAAGGCGGGCCGCTTCCGGTGCGAGGAAGCGATTGCCCTGTAGGAACGCCGCCGCGGCGTCGGCCCGGCTCATTTTGGGGAGACAGATCACCGAGATGATGGCGGGCGCTACGCCGATGCGAACCTCGGTGAAGCCGAACTTGGCCTCTTCGATGGCAATCGAGATGTCGAGGGCGGCCGCCAGCCCGAGCCCGCCGGCCACAGCATGTCCCGCGATCCGCCCGACGAACGGCTTGGGGGATCGCCGGATGCGGCCGAAGACCGTAGCCATGTCAACGGTTGAGCCGGAGACCTCGGGATCCAGCCTCTCGCGGAGATCGGCCCCGGCACAGAAGATATGACCGCGGTTGGTGAGGACGACCACCCGGATCTCGTCGTCGGTGTCGGCGCGATCGATGGCGGCGAGGAGCTCGGTGAGCAGCTGGATGCTGAGCGCGTTGCGGTTGGCCTCGTCGGCGAGCGTGATTGTGAAAACACCACCGACGAGGACGGTTTCGACCTTGCTCATGGTCTGGTGCCCGGGTCCGGCCCCGTGGTGGCCGGCCCGGCGAACGCTTGGGCCAGGAGCAGCCATTCGCGCGCCCCGGGCGTGGCCGCGATGCTGGTGTCGTCGATATGGCGGCGCTGGGTGGTCACCAGGCAGAAGTCTAGGGCGGGGCCGCGAGCCGAGTCGGGGGCATCGTCGGGCCCGAATGTCCACATGGTGCCGGACGGCGCAGCCAGCTCGAGGCGCATTGGGTCGGTCGGCGGTTCGAGGCCCCGGTTGACGTATGCCCAGCCGCGCGTGATGAAGCCGAGCTGGACGATGTGACGCAACCGATCAGTCGGGACCCGGGTCACACCAAGTGTGTCGACGATGTCCTGGCCATGGGCCCAGACCTCCATCAAGCGGGCAGTGAGGAACGACTTGGACCCCATCGATGGCCCGTACCAGATGACCCGGGTGTCGTCGGCGAGCGCCGTGGCGGCTTCGTCGAGCGCGGCCCGATTCCGGCGCCAGGCACTCAACAACTCGGCAGCGGACATCGCTCGGTAGGTGCGCAACGTGAAATCATCGACGGACTCGTCATCGGCTCCTGCCAGGTTTGCCAGATCGGCGACAAGGCGCTGGAAAGCTGCTTGGTCGGTGATCGCGACTGCGGCGGCGTGATCGAAGTACGTGAGGTGGCCGACCTGATCGGCGATGCTCCATCGCGGGCTCGGTGTCTGTAGTGCCCACTGGTCTTCGCGCAGGTCGGCGACGATGTCGTCGAGCACCTGTTGCTCGTCGGCCAAATCGCGGGCCACCTGGGTCACGTCCATGGCTCACAACTCCCGGTATCAATTGCTCTGTTTCGTTACCCTAATTAGGTTGGAAGTCGACAGCCAATGCCTGTTCTCCGAGGAGCCGAAGTGAGCCCGATCGGTACACCGCTCCATAGCCGGATTGACCCTCGCTCCGAGGAGTATCAGTCGAATCTCGCCGCCATGCAGGCGCTGTGGGAGCCGGTAGCGAGCGAGTTGGCCGCGGTGCCTTCGATCGGCGGCGGGCGCTATGTCGATCGGCATCGGCGCCGCGGCAAGATGCTGGTCCGCGACCGTATCGAGGCCCTCGTCGATCCCAACACGCCGTTCCTCGAGCTGAGCCCGCTGGCGGGTTGGGGCACGCAGGACCCGGTGGGCGTCGGGATCGCCGTGGGTATCGGTGTCGTCGCGGGCGTCGAAGTGATGATCAACGGGTCGGACATGACGTATCGGGGCGGCTCGTCCAACCCGATGACCCTGATCAAGGCGGCACGCATGTACGAGATCGTCCGCCAGAACCGCCTTCCCTTGATCATTCTCAACGAATCCGCCGGCGCCGACTTGCCCCGCCAGGCGGACATCTTCGTCCCGGGTGGGGCGCAATTCCGCCACCTGACCCAACTGTCCAGGGACGGGATCCCGACGATCAGCGTCGCCTTCGGGCCCAACACCGCCGGCGGAGCCTACGTGCCGGGGATGAGCGACTACTCGGTGTTCGTCAAGGGGCGGGGCACCGCATATCTCGGTGGGCCGCCGCTGGTGAAGATGGCCATCGACGAGATAGTGGACGAGGAGACATTGGGCGGTGCCGAGATGCACTCCCGCATCAGCGGCCTATCCGACTACCTGGCCATGGACGAGATGGATGCGCTGCGGATAACGCGCCAGATCGTGCGCCACCTCGGCTGGCGCAAGCTGGGACCGGGCCCCACGGAGCCGCCGGATGAGCCGCTGTACGACCCGGCGGAGCTGCTCGGCTGCGCCGCCGCAGACGTGCGGGTGCCGTTCGAGATTCGGGAGATATTCGCCCGGGTTCTCGACGGCAGCCGATTCGAGGAGTTCAAGCCGCTCTACGGCGACAAGCTGGTTTGTGGATGGGGCTCGATCCACGGCTTCCCCGTCGGCATGCTCGGCAACAACGGGATCCTCTTTTCTGAAGAGGCCGCTAAGGCCGCTCAGTTCATCCAGCTGTGCAATCGCACCGACACCCCGCTCGTGTTCGTCCACAACATCACCGGTTTCATGGTGGGATCCAAGGCCGAACAGGGCGGGATCATCCGCAACGGCGCCAAGATGATCAACGCCGTGTCCAACTCCACCGTGCCGCACTTCAACCTCATGGTCGGCGCCAGCTACGGCGCCGGCAACTACGGCATGGCCGGCAAGGCCTACAACCCGCGATTCATATTCAGCTGGCCGAACCACAGGATCGCGGTGATGGGCGGCAAGCAGCTGGCCGGGGTCATGGAGATCGTCGCCCGCAACGCCGCCGCCGGGCGCGGCATTGCCGTCGATGAGGATGAGCTGGCGGCCCGCACCGCGGCGCTCGAAGGTCAGATCGAGCACGAGTCGACGGCCCTCTATGCCACCGGGCGGGTGTGGGACGACGGCATCATTCATCCGGCCGACTCACGAACCGTCCTCGGCCTGGCGCTGTCGGCGGCTCACAGCGCGCCGGTCATCGGTGCCCGTGAATACGGCGTGTGGAGGCACTGATGATTCGACGGCTTCTCATCGCCAACCGGGGCGAGATCGCGGTGCGCATCGCCCGCACGGCTCAACGCATGGGCATCGACACTGTCGGGGTCTACTCGGAGCCCGATGCCACTGCCCTCCACGTCGATACCGTCGACGTTGCGGTGGCCCTCGGGGGCGCCAGCCCGGCGGCCTCGTATCTGCGCGGCGATGCCATGGTTGCGGCCGCACTCGCCCAGGGCTGCGATGCGGTGCACCCCGGCTATGGCTTCCTCGCCGAGGATGCCGGCTTCGCCCGGGATGTGATCGAGGCCGGGGTCGTCTGGGTGGGTCCGACGCCGGAACAGATCGAGCTGCTCGGCGACAAGGTGGCGGCCAAACGAGCCGCCGTCGCCGCCGGCGTGCCGACAACCGAGGTGTTTGCCGCCGCTCCCGGCGCGGTCCCCGCCGACGTGCCGCTGCCGGCGCTCGTGAAAGCGGCCGCGGGGGGCGGGGGCCGCGGCATGCGGGTCGTCCGCCGCGCCGACGAGCTGGCGGATGCCGTCGCCGCGGCGGCCC
>CAMYJM010000071.1 GCA_947258635.1 uncultured Acidimicrobiaceae bacterium | reverse complement strand
CAAATCTGGGGCGACACCGGTCGTGACCTGATCCGCGGCCAGACCGGCAATGACAAACTCCACGGCGGCCTCCACGACGACAAGCTCTACGGAGCTGCCGGCAAGGACTTCTTGGCCGGCGGCGGCGGCAACGACGAGCTGCGGGGCGGCAAGAAGGGCGACAGGATGTTCGGCGGCGGCGGCAACGACATTCTCATCGGATCGTCCGGAGCCGACCGCTTGAACGGAGAAGATGGCAACGACACTCTCAGCGGCGGCACCGGCCGCGATACTGTGCTGTATGGCGGGGCACCCTCGGGTGTCGAGGTTGACCTGGCAGCCGGGACTGCCACAGGTGGCGCCGGCGACGACACCTTTGCCGGATTCGAGAATCTCGCTGGTTCCGAGTTCGCCGACACCCTCGTGGGAAGCGCCGCCGTCAACGTTATCGACGGTCGTGGCGGCAACGACACGATCCACGGCGGAGGTGGCAACGACACCCTCGACGGCGGTGCCGGCAATGACACGATCCACGGCGGAGACGGCGACGACACGCTCGACGGTGCTCGCGGCGACGACGACCTGAGAGGTGAAGACGGCAACGACCTCCTCGTGGGCCGCGACGGCAACGACGCGCTGCGGGGCGGGCCCGGCAACGACACGCTGAACGGCAATGCCGGCGACGACACCGCCTACGGAGCTATCGGTGCCGATGTGATCAACGGTGGGTCGGGGGCCGACACACTCAACGGTGGCAAGAGTGCCGACGTGATCAACGGGCACCCGGGCAACGACTTCCTCAATGGTGGCGGCGGCGTGGATGTGCTCAACGGCGGCCAGGACACCGACACTTGCGTCAGAGGCGAGAGCAACACGAGCTGCGAGGCCTAGGCCGGCCCGCACCACTGAAACCAGAAAGGGCTCCGGACTCCGGAGCCCTTTCGCGGTTGGGGCTACTCATCTCATGAACCACGTCCGCATCAAGCGCATCGAAATGCTGCAGGTCGCCATGAGCTCGCGCCGGCCGCTGGTTGCGGCCCACGGGACCATTGAAGAGCGACCCGTCATCCTCGTCCGGATCTGGGACGCGGACGGGGTGTACGGCTGGGGCGAGTGTGTGGCTTTTCCCGCGGCGGGCTACGTCGGCGAGACGGTCGATAGCGCATGGCGTGCCTTGCAGGGGGGCATCATCCCCGCACTGCACAATCGCCGCTTTGAGTCACCCGACGAGTTGGCCGACTACCTTTCCGGCGCCGCCGCCCGGACGCCGATTGCAGGGGCGGCCGTGGAGATGGCGGCATGGGACATGGTCGCGCGCCGCCAGGGTCGCAGCCTCTCCAACCTCCTGGGCGGCACCCGCAACAACATCGCGACGGGCAAGACGATCGGCCTCGGGCATGCGGGGACCCTGGCCACCGACGTCGCCGAGGCACGGCGGGCGGGATATCAGCGGATCAAGATAAAGGTCGAACCGAGGACGGCGTTGAGCACCGCCGCCGCAGCCATCCGAGCGGCCGACGGTGTCCCCATCGTCGCTGACGCCAACGGCAGTTTCTCCGTGGACGACATCGGGCCATTACGAGAGCTGGACGCGTTAGGCCTTGCGTGGATTGAACAGCCCTTTCCTCCGGGCCTTCTCGGGGCTAGCGCGGACCTGCAGGATTCAATGTCTACGCCGATCGCGCTCGATGAGTCGGCGAGCAGCCGCAACTCGGTTCGCCGCATCGTCGACATGCACGCGGCTCGGGCCCTCAGCATCAAGCCCGGCAGGCTGGGTGGGCACTCAGAGGCCCGCGCCGCCTACAAGCTCGCCCGCAATGCCGGGCTCAGCCTGTGGATCGGGGGAATGCTCGAGACCGGCGTCGGACGGGCCCACAACCTGGCCCTCGCATCTCTCCCCGGCTTCGATCTGCCGGGCGACATGGGACCGAGCACGGAATACTGGAACCGTGACCTCATCACGGCACCGATTGAGATGGTCGCCGGCCACATCGGCGTGCCGATCGGCTACGGGATCGGCGTCGAGGTCGACACCGAGTACCTACTCGCGGCGACGCAGCGTCGCCACGTCGTCCGCTAGTTGACGTAGGCGAGGGCCTGGGCATGCACCCAGCGGGCGGCAACCTCGGCGTACTTCTCCCCAGCCCGTTCAAAGTCGAGCGCTTCAAGAGCATCGAGTGACTCCCGAATCTGGGCGGCCGACTCGTCAAAGGCCAGCTCGACCGCCGAGAACTGCTCGGCCACCGATGCGTAGTCGAGCTCGAGCATCGACCCGTCGGGGAAGCCCCTGAGCCAACGCTCCAGGTCCTCGACAACGTCGATGAGGCTGTCATCGAACCCTGCCCGGTCGATGATCTCAACCGCGCGCGACACCCTGTCAGCCGCCGCGTCGAGATCCGTCCGATAGCGGAGAGAGGCCTCGCTCCCGATGTCGTAGAGCTCGCGGTCTGCCGGATCGAAAGCGCTGAACCAGCGCAGCGGCACCTGCCATGGAGACGTCAAGATGTGCGACCGCGCCCGGGGGGCTCCGGCTCTGATGCGGCGCAGCTCATCGGCGGCGCGCTGCACCGCAGTCGCCGGCAGCAAGGAAGCCCCCGGGTGCACGTTGCCGAAGGCGACGATTCCCTCCAACATCCTGAGCCGTCCGTTGCGGGGGCAAACCAGCGTCTGGCCCTTCCACTCGACCTTGAAAGCATCGTCCTGGTCCGACTCCGCCCACATGAAGTAGCCGTCGGCGCGCAGGACGTCCCGGCGCCATTGATGCGACGCAAGCGAACGGGCCTCACCGCGGCTGCTGGGCGAGTACACCCTGAGGTAGGAAGCACTGATCATGGAGCCCGATGCTAACTCGGTCACGCGCCTTGCCGTCCGAGGCGTTCTCCCGTCACGGCACTAGAATTGGAAGTGGGCAGCAACCTCGCCGCAGTCGGCGGGGCCAGGCAAGACCAGTTCGAAGGAGCTTTCCGTTTTGGGAGTATTCGAAGCGATAGGCACAGCCACCCATGAACAGGTGGTGTTTGGCCAGGACCCGGTATCCGGGTTGAAGACAATCATCGCAATCCACTCGACGGCACTCGGTCCCGCTCTCGGCGGGACCCGATTCTTTTTGTACCCGAATGAGCAAGACGCCCTGGACGACGTACTGCGCCTGTCGGCAGGGATGAGCCTGAAGTCCGCCGCCGCCGGGCTCGACCTGGGCGGGGGCAAAGCGGTGATCATCGGCAATCCCCATGAGGACAAGTCGGAGCACCTGCTGCGTGCCTACGGGCGGGTGGTCGAGAGCCTCGGGGGACGCTACATCACGGCCGAAGACGTGGGAACGACAACAGCCGACATGGTGATGATCCGGCGCGCGACCCAGTACGTCGCCGGCCTCTCGATCGAACACGGCGGGTCGGGAGACCCGTCACCGGCCACGGCCCGTGGAGTCATGGCGGCGCTGCGGCCACTGGCGGCCCGGCTGTGGGATGACGAGGAGCTTGCCGGACGCAAGGTTGCGGTGCAGGGCGTCGGCAAAGTGGGCACCAGCCTGGTCGAAAAGCTCACCAAAGCCGGCGCCATAGTGATCGCAAGTGATGTCAACGATGCCGCCCTCGAATATGTACAGCGCGAATACGGCGCCGCCATCAGGGCGGCCGACGAGATTTGGGACGTGGAGTGCGACATCTTCGCGCCATGCGCCATGGGCGGAGCGCTCAACGAGCGAACGATCCCGCGACTTCGCTGCGCCGCCGTCGTCGGCTCCGCCAACAACCAGCTGGCGACCCCTCAGGACGCCGACCGGCTGGCTGAACGCAACATCACTTACGTTCCAGACTTCGTCGCCAATGCGGGGGGCGTCATCAACATCGCTCACGAAACGGGCGGATACGACTGGCAAAAGGCCGCGGCCGCCGTCGACGGCATCGCCGACAATGTCGCCTGCGTCTTCGATGTCGCCGACCGGGACCGGGTCCATCCGACGACTGCCGCGGTGCGCATGGCGGAGGCGCGAATCGAGACTATAGGAGGGCTCCGAACACGAATGGGCCCGGGAGGTGATCTGAAGAGATGTTGAATCTCGACAATACGATGAGCCACAAAGCGCTCGGCCTCAGCGATGAGCAAGTGGTCGACATGTACCGGTCCATGCTTCTCGCCCGCAGGGTGGACGATCGCATGTGGGCGCTCAATCGACAGGGCCGAGTTCCCTTCGTGGTGTCCGTCGCCGGCCACGAGGCTTCCCAGGTAGGCGCCGCCTTCGCCATCGATGCCAAGCGCGACTGGTCGCTTCCCTACTACCGCGACATCGCCTACAACCTGGCGCTCGGGCTGACGCCTGAGGAGTTCTTTCTCGCGGTGTTTGCCAAGGCGACCGACCCGGCGAGCGGCGGCCGCCAGATGCCCAACCACTGGTCCGAGCCGGACCGCAATATCTTCACCCACTCCTCGGTGATCGCCACCCAGTTCCCGCACGCCTGTGGCATCGCCTATCGGCTGAAAGTCGAAGGATCGGATGGCGTCGTCATCGTCACGTCGGGTGAGGGAGCCACCTCGGAGGGCGACTGGCATGAAGCCATGAACTTCGCCGGCATCCACCAACTTCCGCTGATCTTCCTCATCCAGAACAACCTGTACGCCATTTCCGTGCCATACGCCCAGGAGGTCGCCGGGTCGGTCGCGGAACGCGCCGCCGGTTACGGCATCCGCGGCATCGAGGTCGACGGCAACGACGTGCTCGCGGTATACGGCGTCATGACCGCGGCCGTCGAACGGGCCCGCAACAAGGAAGGCCCGACGCTCGTCGAGGCCAAGACCTACCGGCTGCGCCCCCATACGTCGGACGACGACGACAGGAAGTACCGCAGCCCCGAAGAGGTCGAGATGTGGCGGCGTCGTGACCCGATCGAGAGCCTGCGGCAGTACCTCATCGAGGCGCGGCTCTTGAGTGAGAGCTTCGAGGAGACCCTCACCGAGGAGGTCGACGGACTCGTCGCCGACGCCGTCGCCGCGGCCGAGGCGGCTCCGGCCCCCACGGATGCGCTCAGCCACGTCTACGCCAACCCGATCGTTCCGACCTCCGCGGTGACGACCATCGAGCAGGTGCCCGACGGGCCGCAAGTCAACCTGATCACTGCCGTCAACCGATCGCTTCACGACGCCATGGAGAACTCGCCGGACGTGCGCGTCTTCGGCGAGGACGTGGCCGACCCCAAGGGCGGCGTTTTCAAGGCCACGCTTGGTCTCACGGACGAGTACGGTGTCGATCGCGCCTTCAACGCGCCGTTGGCGGAGTCGTTGATCATCGGTACGGCAGTCGGAATGGCTGCGGCCGGCGGAAGGCCAATCGCCGAGATCCAATTCGCCGACTTCATCCACCCGGCGTTCGATCAGATCGTTTCGGAAGCGGCGCGCATTCACTACCGCTCCAACGGGCGGTGGACTTGCCCAATGGTGATCCGGGTGCCCTACGGCGGGGGCGTGCACGGTGCGCTCTATCACTCGCAGTCGATCGAGGCCTTCTACGCCCATGTACCCGGCCTCAAGGTCGTGGTGCCGTCGACGCCGGCGGACGTCCTCGGCCTCATGCGCTCGGCGGTCGCCGACCCCGATCCCGTGATGATCCTCGAGCCCAAGCGGCTGTACCGCCTCGCCGAGGGCCCGCTGCCGGAGGGCGATTGGATCGTGCCGCTGGGCAAGGCGGCGCTGCGCCGTCTCGGCGATGACTTGACGATCCTGGCGTACGGGACGATGTCCCATTACGCCGTCGAAGCGGCCGATCGTCTCGCCGAGTTGGGAGTGAGCGCCCGCGTGCTCGACCTGCGCTCGCTGCGCCCGCTCGACTGGCCATCGATCCAACACGCCGTCTCCCATACCGGCAAGGTGCTCATCGTCCACGAGGACAACGAGTTCCTCGGCTTCGGGGCCGAAGTGGCCGCCCAAATCGGAGAGAAGGCCTTCGACTGGCTCGACGCTCCGATCCAACGCTATGCCTCCCCGGAGGTGCCGACGTTCCCCTATTCCGGAGGCCTCGAGAGCCAGATCATGCCCAGCGTCGACGGCATCACCGAACGCGCCCTCAAGCTGGCGAGGTATTAGAGGCAGCAACGGCGCGTACCGACCACTAAGTACTTAGTACTTAGTACTTAGGACTCCCTAGTCTTCGCCGATGCAGCGCGGGGACGACCTCTTGACGACACCGCCCGGTCGAGTGGTGGCGACCTCGTTCGATCAGCTGTACAGCGAGAGTCGGGGAGAGATCTTCCGGGCGCTGGCCACCATCACCAACGATCGCGACCTCGCAACCGAGGGCGTCGATGCCGGGTTCACCGCGTGGCGCCGCAAGTTCCGCAAGCCAAAGCACGTCCCGCCGGACGTGGGGGTGATGGCTCTCGCCTTCAAGTGGGCGCACAAGCAGATGGGTAGGAAGTCCCGCCAGGTGAGCGGCTTCCGCCTGTCCGGTCCGCCCGAAGACGCCGATCCCGCTCCACTCGATCGGTTCAAGCAGCTGTCATTCGACGAGCGCGGCCTCCTGGTGATGCGCACCGTCCTCGGATGGAACGACAGCGAGATCAGCCACGCCCTGGCGGCCGACGGCGTTGGCCCCGCAACCCGAGCCCTTCTGGCGCGGCTCGAAAGCGACGGCTTCGACAACGAGCGGATCTCCCGGGCGCTCCAAACGCGCGCCGCCACTTTCGCCGAGCCGCTCACCCGGCTCGAGGCAGTCAAGACCAAGGGTGCGGTGCAGAAGATCGGCGCCTTCGCCGCGGGCGGGGCGCTCATGATCGCCACGGTTGCCGGGGCGATGACGGTCATCGGCAAAGCCGGGTCGTCGCCGCCGCAGCCGCCCTCCGCCAGCGCACCACCGACGGAGGCCGCCCCGGGCCCGGCGCTCACCGCAGACAACGTCGTGTGGGAGCGAGTGCCGCTCCCCGTATCCGGCGACAACATCATGGCATTGGCCCACGACGGCACCGACTTCTACCTGCTGGGAACAGACGGCCGGGGCCGTCCGGTCATGATGCGGTCGAGCACCGGTCTCGATTGGCTGGCTACTCCGGGGCCGCCGGGAGCTCAGAACATGTGGTTCCAGCAGATGGTGGCGACGCCCGATGTTCTCGTTGTCGTCGGCGGCGGGGTCGACGAACGTCGCGGCGGAGAATCGACCCTGGTGTACGTCTCGAAGGACCGTGAGACCTGGAGCCAGGCGGAACTGCCGCTGGCGAGCTCGGTCGAGATAGGCGGTCGAGTCGTCGACCTCCACACCTGGGTGGCTTCTGCCGCCGTCTCCGATTCCGGGTTCACCATCATTGGCCAGCAGGGGGCGGAGTTCAATCCCGAGGAATTGCTCCGCGAGGTGGTCGATCCCGAGCTCCTCCGTCACGGCTGGGGTCAAGACGCCAACGGCATGCAGTTCTACGACAACCAGGGTCGGGTCGCCCAAACGATGACGTGGGAGGAGCTCGACCTGGATCCCGAGTTGGTCGCGCTCATCACCGGCAACCGCTCGATCGTGTGGACCAGCGAGGACGGTGTCGATTGGAAGGTGGCAGAGACGGCCGGCCCACCGGGCGTCAACGGGATCGGCAATCTGGCGAAGACGAGCGAGGTGAGCGCCGCGCTCGCATACGGCGAATTCGGGCCCGCACTGTGGTTGAACTCCGGGGAGGAGTGGGTGCGTCCGGCGGCCGATTTCGCGGCAACTGCGCTCACGACCTGGGACGATGAGCTGATAGTCGCCGGCGCCGCCAAGTCCGACGGCCGTCCAGGCGTGTGGAGGACGAGCGACGGGATCACATGGGAGCAGGCCGACGTGCCGGCCGGGATCATCAATCAGTTCTTCACATCTGCCGACGGGATCGTTGGCATTGGATATGGCGCCGCCGCCGGCGTCGCGCTGGGACCGGCCGAGATTCAAGCCGGTGAATTCACGGTGCTCGCATCGAGCGATGGCAAGTTCCAGGTCATCGATAGTGAAGGCACGACCGTGGTCGAGGTCTATGAAGAGGATGTGACTCGTGCGGAGCAGATCACGATCACGCATCCCGAAACGGGGGAGGTCGTCGTGGAGTTCGACGACCGCGCCTTTGAAGAGGCATGGGAGGCCATCTACCGCGAGGCCGAGTTCGGCAACCCCGGCCGGGGCGGCCGTCCGGAGGTCAACATCCTCCTGTCACAAGATGGCTCCGGATGGACGGCGCTGCCGCTCGAAGATCCCGGTCTTCACCCCAGCGCCATTGCCATCGGCAACGGCTCGATGCTCCTGGTCGGCTGGAGCGAGGGCGGCGGGCTCCTCGGCTTCGGGGGCGGCGGCCAGCAGATGCTGCTCGCCCGGCCCGGCTGAGATCGGATCAGTCCTCGTTGAAGAAGTCGTGCCAGGCCAGCGCCAGCCGGCCGCGGTAGCCCAATTGCGGGATGCCGCGCGCCCGGCGAGCCCGCAGTTCCTCCCTGACATCGCCCCGGGTGACGGTCCAGTAGATCACGTTGACGGCAACGGCGAACCAGAGTTGGGGCCCGACTCCGGCCGCCACCCCGAACCAGGGGATGAGGAGGGCCGGCCCTATGTTGCGCGCGAAATACACCGACGTGAAGACGACGAGTCCCACGACGGCACCGGCGAGGGCTCCGACCGGAACCGCGAGCACATCGATCGCCAACAGGGCTCCGAGCAGGCTCGACTGGCCGCGGCCCCCAACGAACCGCCACCACACGGGCCACACGTGTCCCGCAATCACCGCGATGGCCACAACCACTGCAGCCGTGAAGCCGCCCGTCGCCAGCCGGGCGCTCATCGTCGGCACGAAGGCCTTGAGCGCATCGAGAACGATCACTGCGAGGCCCCATTTCCAGCCGGCCCGCTCGAGCAGACTGGTGGCGCTAACGCCTCGATAGGTCCACGTCTCCTCGGTGCCGGGAACGGAGAAGTCGGTTTCAGAGATGTCCTCCCCGGGGACAATGATCCGGGCGGCGAGGCGGGTGAAGCTGATCGTGCCGATCAGGTAGCCGGCAACGGCCAACAGCACCAGATTCATGTCGACCCGGGCACTTCGTAATCCGGATAGGTCTTGAAGTCGCCGATACGCTCCCGCCACGGACGCGGGTCGCTGCCAGACGGGGAGCCGGGAGCCTGCCGCCACGGCGGCG
>CAMYJM010000070.1 GCA_947258635.1 uncultured Acidimicrobiaceae bacterium | reverse complement strand
TTGCGGCGTCTCTGCGGCTCTCATCGCCCCTGCCTTCGCCCGACGAACTCGAAGTATCTACTGATACTCCTTCGCTCGCCGGACTGTGGCAGATGACGATGAGATTCCGCAGATCCATCCACAGTGATCACTCAGCAAGCTCCTACGAGTCGTCCTCGTTGCAGCGGCGTTCCGCCGTGACCATGTCCTCGAGCAGTTGGAAGTCGACTTGGCCGTAGTCGCCGCGACCGTCGATCAACGGCTGGAAGTCCTCTGCCACGTATGCCCCATCGAACTCCGCGACCATGCAGCGTGCGATCGCGGGACTTCGCCCGAGCCGCTGGAGCATCTCGGCGATGGCGGCGCGATCGGCGTCAGATTCCCCACCGCCACCGCAGCCGGCGGCGGCCACCGCCAAAGCCGCCATCCACACGATGAGCCGGGTCCTCCTAGTCATCTGGCATCATCGCTCATTCCGAGGCCTATCTGGACGAGTTTCCGGTCGACACCGCCACCGGGGAGGTTCGGTCCCACCACGGTGCTGCCTCTTCGAGCTGGCGGGCCAGCGTCAACAGCATCGCTTCCTGACCGAATTCACCAATGAATTGTACGCCCACCGGCAGCCCCGATTCGGTCCAGTGCAGCGGGACCGACATGGCCGGGCGCCCTGTGAAGTTGGCGATCGGCGTGTACGGGACGTATCGCTCGAGGTGCTCCCACATCGCGGCCAAGCCGGCGCTCTGGTCAAGGGAGCCATTGCGGATCGGCGGTGTCGCCAGCACCGGCCACAGCATCAGGTCGTAGTCGGCGGTGAAGGCGGCGATCGAGTGCGAGATCGCCTGGAGGCCGTCCAGCGCGATCATGAGGTCGACGGCGGAGTGATTCCGGGCGTGGGCCGCGAGGTCCCACGTGAAGGGCTCGAAGGCGTCGAGCCCGGTCTTGCGCTCGTCCAGCTTGGCGAGGACCTTCATCGTCCGCCAGTCGCCGAGGGCGCGACGGGCCACTCGTCCCGATCGCTTGGCAGACATCGCGTCCAGGATCAGCTCGAAGCTGCCGGCCGTCGCCGCGCTCCACAAGATACGAAACGCCTCGCTGAGTTGCTCGACGTCGAGCCGAGGGGCGTCCCTGACGACGATGTGGCCCAATGACTCGAGGAGCCGGGCCGCTTCCTCGACGGCCTGAGCACACTCGGGGTCGGCCGGTCTCCCCTGGACGTCGGCCGTGGCGAAGGCGATGCGCAGGGAACCGGGGTCCATGTTGATCGCTTGGCGGAAGGGCATCGCCGGCTCGGGAGCCCAGTACATGGAGCCCGGAAGGGCTCCGGCGAGCACGTCGAGCATTCGCGCCGAGTCGCGCACCGAGCGACTCACGCACAGATCGACCGAGATGTAGTCACTGGCGAGGGGGGGGAAGCGGGGGGTGCGCCCCCGGCTCGGTTTCAAGCCGAACAGCCCGTTGCACGAGGCCGGGATGCGGATCGAGCCGCCACCGTCGGTGGCGTGGGCCATGGGGAGCATGCCGGAGGCGACGGCGGCGGCAGCTCCCCCACTCGAGCCTCCCGCCGAGTGCTCGAGGCTCCACGGGTTGTTGGTGGCGCCGTGCAGTACCGGCTCGGTGGTCGGTAGCAGGCCGAACTCCGGAGTATTCGTCCGGCCGAGCGAGACCAGCCCTGAGGACATCATCCGCTCGACGGCGGCGCTCGAAATGGTCGGCTCGAAGTCGCGAAAGAAGACCGAGCCAAACGTGCAGACTGTGCCTTGGTGCAGCGCCAGGTCTTTGAGGAGGTATGGCACACCGCCGAACAGGCCGGCCGGTAGATCGCCCCGAGCTCGATCCCGGGCCCGCTCGAAGTCGGTCCATATCACCGCATTGACTTTGGGATTGGCCGACTCGATCCTGCTGATCGCCTCGTCGACTAGCTCGATCGGCTTGATCTCACCCGCGGCTACGAGATGTGGCATCGCCGTCGCGTCCCAGTCCTGGTATTCCTTCAAGGCACCTCGTATCTACTCGGCGGTCGATTACCGGTTCGCCCGGCGGCGCTCAACTGGCGGCGACAACGGACAGCTCTTGGGCCGGATCGTGGTAGACCGCGGCCACATAGCTGCTGATGAAGCTGAACCGGTTCTGCTTGGAGTCTTCGCGAAGCAGCCGGGCGGCCGCGTCGGTCACCGAGACGTTGCTCCGCAGGACCGCAGGGAGGTACTCCGCCGACACTTGCCAGGCCCCCGGTGAGCGCGATTCGTCCCATTGCAGGTATGAGAAGAACGCCGACAGCACGTAGCGGGGAGCGATGGCCACGGTGTCGGCGCGGGTCGGCAGCGACGAGAAGATCTCCACGCCGTAGCCCATGCCGTTGTCCCGGCACAAGTTCGTCAGCAGCGCTTCCCAGCTCTCCGGAGTGGCGTCCTCCAAGGCGGCGAAGGCCTCCCACTCCTGACCGCTGGCCTCATCCGGCGAGATCGTGACATATGAGCGATTGCCCAGGGTGATGATCTCGAGCGAGCTTTCAAAAGGATCGGCACCGTCTTCCTCCCACGTGAAGCTGATGAGAGTCTCCAGGTGACCGGCGCGCAGCATCGTCTTGAACGCTTCCTGGCCGTCGCCGAATTCCCCCTCGAAGACGTCGGTGATGACCATCCCGAGGTCGATGGGCACGCGCGGCAACAACACCTCACCCAGGCCGGGCACGTCTCGAGATTCGACGAACTCATGTTCGAGCTCGGTCGCCAGCGCGTTCAGATCCACGACTACTCCGTGCAGTGTTATAGCTACTGCAGGTATCGGACATTATTCGTTGCGGCTTGACCCTGTCCAATCGTCCGATGCGACATTTGCCAAAACCGGTTCGTGGACCGAGTCGGGCTAGTTAGCCTGATGCGCAATGACGGTGGAGCTCACGAAAGGTGACCGGGCTCTGCTCGCAGGCCGGTCGGGCGAGGGCTTGGCGCTGGCGATGCGAGTCCTTGTCGCGGTAGCGAATGCGATGGGTGCCGCCGAGCTCTTGCACATATCAGGAGCCCATATCGACGGTTGCCTCTATCAGGGCCGGGTTGGGCTCGATTTCGTCGAACGGCTGGCGGCCGACGGGGCCCGGGTGCGGGTTCCCACCACGCTCAACGTTGGGTCGATCGACTTGCTGCACCCCGAGCTGTATCGAGGAGATCCCGAGGAGGCCCGGGCTTCCCGCCGCCTGATGCAGATGTATGAGGACCTCGGGTGTCGCCCCACGTGGACGTGTGCCCCTTACCAATTGGCGGTGCGTCCCGCCTTGGGAGAGCAAGTGGCCTGGGCCGAATCGAACGCGATCGTTTTCGCCAATTCGGTGCTCGGCGCCCGCACTCACCGGTACGGCGATTTCCTCGATGTGTGCGCGGCGCTCACCGGTCGGGCGCCGGCCGCCGGGCTCCACCTGGAGAAGAACCGCCGCGCCGAGATAGTCTTCGACGTCTCCGGCCTGCCTCCGGCGTTACTGGCGAGCGACGTCGTGTTCCCGACGCTCGGTCACGTCATCGGCGCCGGCGCCGGCAATGCCGTGCCGGCCATCGTCGGCTTGCCGGCGGCGACCGAAGACCAGCTCAAGGCACTCGGGGCGGCGGCAGCCGCGGCCGGCGCCGTCGGCATGTTCCATGCCGTGGGGATCACACCGGAGGCCCCGGACCTGGCAACCGCCCTTCACGGCGGCGCTGCCCGGGCCACGATCGAAGTGACGGTGGCGGCGATCCGGCGAGCCCGCGACGAGTTGTCGACTCTCGGAAGCGGCACCATCAGGGCCGTCTGCTTGGGGACGCCCCATGCCTCGCTGTCCGAGATGGAACGGGTCGTCGAGCTCCTGGCCGGCCGGCAGGTCGCGCACGACACAGAAGCGTATATCTCGACAGGGCGCGACATCGCGGCGCGGGCGGCCGCCTCGGGAATCGCGGCGGGTTTGGCGGCTGCCGGCTTCACCGTGGTTACCGACACTTGCACCTATGTATCGCCGGTGTTGCGTACCGGAGGCCCGGTGATGACAGACTCCGCCAAATGGGCGTACTACGCCCCGGCCAACATCGGCGTCGATGTCATCTTCGGTTCGCTGCGCGAGGTGATCGAATCGGCGGTGGCCGGACGGGTCTGCCGCGACGAGAGTCTCTGGTCGGGATGACGGAGGGTTGCGTGATGCTCGTAGCCGGTTCCGCGGCGGGAGAGGTCCTGGTGCTGGACGAGCCTCTCAGTTTCTGGGGTGGGTTGGACACGGCGACCGGCGAGATCGTCGACCGGCATCACCCCCAATTCGGCTCGTCCGTTGCCGGCAAGATCGTGGTGATGCCGTTTGCCCGCGGCTCGTCTTCGGCCGCCAACGCGCTCGCCGAGTCCATTCACCGCGGCACCGGTCCCGTGGCAATCGTTCTCGCCGAGCCCGATGCGATTGTCGCGCTCGGCGCCATCGTGCCCGGCGAGCTGTACGGCGAATGGTGCCCGGTCGTGGTGGCACCGGCGCCGATTCGTGCCCGGCTCATCACCGGCCACCACGCCGCGGTCGACCCCGCGGGGATCCGGGTCCGCTAGCGGCGGGCGGCGCCGGGTCCGGCGTCGTCGTGGGGTGGTTGTTACCGGGGGGTTGTTTCCAGCGCGGCGACCAATTCTTCCCACAGTGGGTTGCCGGTCCCGTCCTTGTCGAGGAAGGTCCGCAATCCGCCGCCGTCGTCCTTCTTGCGCCAGACCCACAGGGCAACACCATCGGCGCCGCCGCGCAGCGGAGCCCGCCGCCAGGCCTCTACCTGCTGCTCGGCATCCGCTGCCGTACCCGGGTAGGTCTGCTCGGAAAAGGAGAGGATGTCGGTACGCGCAATCAGAATGAAGGGTTCCGGGAGCAGAGCCCGCGCCCGCTCCATGGCGGTCTCGCCGACGTCGGACCGGAAGAACCAGTTCGGATAGTTGAGAAGGAAGCCGTCGAGATGGCCGGTCTCATAGAGCCGGACCATCAGCTGGCTCGTCTGATACGCGCAAGCATCCCAACACGCCCGCTTGGTTATGTCGCAGGAACCCTGCTGGGGGAGCTCACAGGAAAGCTGGGCGTTGATGATATCCGCGAATATCGGCACTCCCGGCAACTCGGTTTTGAATCGCCCCGCAGTGGCCGCCAGGTAGCCGATCATCTGGTTGGGCGTCAGCAGGTTTTCGGAGTTGGACGCGTGGTTCAACTCGTCGGCCACACCAATACCAGAGATCATTCCTGGTTTCGCTTTGACAGTGGAGATGATCTGATCAACCCCGCGGCTGATGTTCTCTCCCCTCAGCCATTCAGCTTTCCAGTCAAGGTAGAGGATTGCGGACATCCCCGCGTCTCTGACAGCCTGCACAACCGAGGTATCGCCATGTCGCCACTTGGCAACCCCGACGAGGACCATGTTGAAGGCTCGAGTGAAGAAGATGGCATCGCCGTCGAGCTGGCGTCCATACGTGACCAGCATTGGTGACGGCAGCGGCGCCGCCAAATCTGGCGCGGTCGCCGCGTTGAGCTCCGGAAGCGTCGACCCGTTCTGCAGCGGGGCCAGGATGCCGCTCAGGTCGAGCACGGCGCGCAGTTCGGTGTAGGGGATCAGGACCGTTGGAGTGCCGGCGTCCCCGCCGGTCACCTGGAATTGATCGAAGCCGACGCCTATGCCGGTCGCGGTCAGCCATACCGCGTCGTAGTTCTCCGGCGAGGCCAGCAATCCATCCGGGACGGTTATTGCTGCGGCGTCCCCCAGCACATCGGCGATCAGATGGGCCCGCGCCGCCGCGGCCAGCGGTTCGATGTCACCGTCGATGAACAGATCGGCTGCGGAGAGCTGTCTCCCGGACTCGAGAGAGAAGATCCAGGCGACACGCGTGCTGGTTGCGGTGCCGCCTCGCACGAACTCGAATGAGATCCCACTGACGCTGAACACCTGATCGTTGATCAGCTCCGGGGCCGCCTGCATACTGAAGGTCGAGCGCGACTCCCCGGCGGGCGCCGTCCTCGCCGCGGCGGCAAAGTCGGCTTGCATTTCGGCGATCGCCTGTTTGATGTTCTCGTTGATGGGGGCAACCTGCGTGGCGTTCGGGTGGTCGAGGATTGGGTAGGAGATCTCGAGGAGACGCTGGTCGTTGTCCTCTACCGTCTGGACGAAGCTGAAACCGGTTGTCTCCGGCCTTGCCGGCGAGGTTGTGGGTGGCGAGGCGGCCGTCGTCGTGGCGCCGGTGGCGGGCGCCGCCGTCGTGACCGGCGGGTTGGAGTCGGGAGGGGCGGTCGCGCCGTCGGTACTGCTGCATGCCGAGACGATCGCCAGCAGCAGTCCGGCCGCGGCGGTCGCGACGCCCTGCCTCATGTTGCCGTTTCGGGCGCGGTGTCTCCGGGCAGGTTGTGGTGAAAACCGGGCTCGATGTACATGGGGAGCGCTATAAGCACGACGGCACGCACTCGGCGCTCGACTTCGGCGACCGAGTGGATGGTCCCGGCCAGCATGGATGAGGACCCGGTGAACACGAAACCGACGGACTTCGATATCGCGATACCGAGGTTTGCCAGGAATGCGGCGATAATCGCCTTGGATCCTCCGCCGGCTGCCATGGTCTCTCGTCTAGTTCCCCGGTGTCACTCGGTCCACGAAGTCGAAGAAGTTCTGCCCCAGGCGTTGCAGGTCGGAACCGTCCGGGGCGAACTCGACCAGAGATGCCATAGCGACGATGAGGACGATCAGGAAGATCGTCGCCCCGACTGCAATTCGCAACAACATATTCGACCCCCGGCGGCCCATCGGCGGCTTTGTTTCACGTCTGGCGCTGCATGATACAGAGGTGGACCGGCGAGGTGGTGGCAGCTCAGTTGGAACCGCCTACCAGATCTTGAGTTCGTCCCCGGGAGCCTTGGCCAAGGGTGCACTCGGGTCGAGCGAGAAAGCCGCCGCGAAGGGCGGGAAGTTCTCCAGTACGCCGTTGCAGCGGTACTCGCCGGGAGAGTGCGGATCGCTGGCAACGATGAGCCGCGTGTACTCGTTCGTGTAGTTCCCGCGCCAGATCCTGGCGTACGAAACGAAGAAACGTTGGGCGAACGTGAGCCCGGTGGCGGGCTCGTGGGGCCGCCGGCCCTGTTCGGCAAGCAACGCCATCAGGGCGGCATAGGCGATGGCGACTCCGCCGAGGTCGGCGATGTTCTCGCCGAGGGTCAGCTTCCCATTGACCCGGAGGCCGTCGATCGGCTCGTAGGAACCGTACTGGTCGGCCAGCCCGGAGGCCCGGTCCTCGAACGCGGCGCGATCCTCTTCGGTCCACCAGTTCCTGAGGTTGCCGGCGGCGTCGAACTTGCTGCCCTGATCATCGAATCCATGGGTTATCTCGTGTCCGATGACCGTTCCGATCGCACCGTAATTGGTGGCGTCGTCGGCCTCGGCCAGGAAGAAAGGGGGCTGGAGGATTCCCGCCGGGAAAACTACTTCGTTGTAGAGCGGGTGGTAGTAAGCGTTCACGGCATGGGGTTCCATGACCCACTCGCTCCTGTCGACGGGTTCGTCGAGCTGGGCCATCTTGCGGTTGTACTCGAACGTGGCCGCCCGCAGCCGGTTGCCGACGTAGGGGCCCCGGTCGATGCGGAGCGCGCTGTAGTCGCGCCACTCGTCCGGGTATCCGATCTTGTACGAGAATCCCGCCAGCTTGGCGAGTGCCTTCTCCTTGGTCTCGTCGCTCATCCAATCGAGAGCGCGCAGCGACTCCTCCATTGCCGCCAGCAGCCGATCGACCATGGACTCGCATCGCTCTTTGGCGTCGGCTCCGAAGGCCGCTCGCACGTACAGCTGCGATACTTGTTGGCCGATGTCGGCCGAGGCGGCGCCGAGGACCCGCTTCCAGCGGGGCTTCATCTCGCGCTGTCCTCCCAGGACCTTGCCGTAGAAATCGAAGCTGGCTTCGACGAATGGCTGTGACAGAGAACCGGCCGTTGCCCGGACGAGGTTCCACCGCAGATAGGAACGGAGGGTCGTGGTCGGGACGGCGCCGAGCACTTCACCCAGCTGCGCGAAGAACTCCGGGTTGTCGAGGTTGACGGCCTTCGGAACCCGGCCGGCCAGGGCCGCGCAATATGAAGTGAGGTCGAAGCCGAGCATGGCGCCGGAGAAGTCGGTCGCGTAGACCTTGTTGGTGGTCAGCTCTGCGTCGCGTAACTCGGTCGGTGTGTAGGAGAGCTCGGCGAGGGCCGTCTCCAGCTCCACGACGGCTTTGGCAGTGGCAGTCGGATCGGGATCGCGGCCGACGAGTGCCAGCATGCGGCCGACGTGGTCGAGGTAGTCGGAGCGCAGCCCGACCGAGTGGTCGTCATCGCGGAAGTAGTAGTCCCGCTCCGGCAGTCCCAGACCACCCTGGATCAGGTACAGAAGATATCGGGCACTTTCCTCGAAATCGGGCGCGACGTACGATCCAAAGATCATCCCGACGCCGCGCTTGCGGAAGTACAACATGACCCGGCGCAGGTCCGAGCCGTCCTCGAGCGTGTCGATCACCCGCAACAGCTCCTCGAGAGGGTCGAGCCCGGCGGCTTCGATGGCGGCTTCGTCGAGGCCGGCCGCCCAGTAGTCGCCGACCATGGCCTCGGGGGTGCCCGCCGCACCGGGTTTCGAGGCGGCCGCCTCCAACAGCTCGTGTAGCAGGTCCTCGTTGCGGACGTGGACTTCATGGAAGGCGCCCCACGAACCGTATTCCGGCGGGATCGGGTTGGCGGCGAGCCACCCGGCGTTGACGTATCGGTAGAAGTCGGCACCTACCGGATAGGTCGGGTCAAAACCGGCGTCGCCGTTCGGGCCCTCCGGTAGGGCCAGGCCTGATTCCCCCAACCTGAATCCCTCCGCGCGTTCGAGTGCACGGCCCATTATGTCAATTGATGGCAGCTCTGTCAGGGTGGTGGTGGCGTAAGCAGTGACGGCACCGTGCCGGGTTCAATCGGGAAGCCGGCCCAGCGCCTCGAGGAATCGGGCCATGCGGTCGGCGTCGAGCGCCCCGTAAGTCTGCTCCGTTCTCGCGTTGGTGTCGTCCTCGATGGCCTGGCGCAGCTTCTTGCCCTTGGTGGTCAGCCGGGGCGGCTCCGGCTTGAGAATGAGGCCCTTCTCGCGGAGCGCAGACAGCGGTGGTTCCTCGACCTCGACCGGTTCGTCCCGCCACAACGCGGTCATGAGGGCGATTTCTCGGGCCGCCAGGCCGGCCGCGATCCATGCCTGGGCGTGGTCCTGCTGCCGCATGTACCGCAGTGTCACCAGGCGCTGGCAAAGTAGCGAGTATCTATCGAGCGGCTTGCGGACCCGGTTGTGGGTGTGGGCCACGATGTGCTCCGGAGTGACCTTCTCGAGGACCTCTCGGCAGGTTTCCGTCACTACCGAGATGTCGACTTCGTGGTTGATCCAGAGCTCCCGGGCAACATCCGCCCGGGCACTGTGCAGTGCCTTGAGGAGCGGGCGCAGGGCATCTGTCGCTACGAATCCCCAGGGATTCAGCTTGATCAGGCCCTTCTCCTCGAGTTCCTGGAGTCGAGTCGACACCACCGCTTCAGGCGCGTAGCGCATTCGCAGCGCCGCGATCTGCCGAGTCAACAGGCCATCGAGCAGGAAATCGCCCAGATGAGGAAGCATTTCGAGAGACGTGAGCCCGATGTCGGAGGCCATTGCCTCGAGGTGGCCACCGTGGTCGCGGCCGACCCGCCAATTGACTCCGAGAACGAGTCTCGTGATCTCTTGTGATGCGATTGCTGCGTTACCCATGGACGGACCCTACCTGGCTGATTGCGGTGCCCTGATGACTGTTCAGTTCTCCCTATCGGCAATGCCGAGCGGTTCTATTAGGTCGGCGTTGGTCAATGCCGTCAGCGGGCCGGCGCCGCGATGAGCCTCTCGGTGAACCGGGCCGGGCTCTCCCGGTGAAGCAAGTGCCCTCCCGGAAGCTCTACCACCGAGCGCCGGCCGGGTCTCGGCGCTATCCGCCCACGAACTGCATTACGGCTCGCACGATTTTCGGGGAAAAGTGATCCGAGCTCAGTGCCGCCGGGGGTCGGGCGCTCAGGATGTAGGGATCGGTCTTGCCGTTCGCCGCCGCGAGGTTGGCCGTAGCGGTGGCCGCCCCTCCGTTACCTTCGGCGCCGATGAAGAGGATGGCAGCGGTGCTGGCGGCCGCGGCGTTGAGCGCATCGAGATCCTCGTAGCGCTCGTAAGCGAACACGGCCACTACACCATCGAGGCCGCTCGGTTCCGCTGCCAGGACGACTGCGGCCGTAGCAGATTGGCGGTAGCCAATGACGAATATGCGGTCGATTCCGCGGGTGCGAAGGTCGGCGACGGCGGCTCGGAGGTCGTCTGTGAGGTTGCTGCTACCGACGAAGCCCCCCGACGACTGTTGACCCCGCAAGTGATAGAAGAAGACCGTGTGACCGGATCGGGCCAGTGTTGCCGCGACCTGGTACGCGTCCGGGGCGTCTTCGCTGTAGCCGGGCGTGACGATGATCCCGATGTCATCTCCCCGCCACAGTTGCCCGCGAAGCACTGTGTCATCCTCAGCGACGACCGCGACCTCCGCAGCCTCGGACACCACAGCCACCGCCGGCGGGCTCGCCACCGAGGTCCCCAGGCCGATCTGACGGCCCGTACTGGCAAACCACCAGGTGCCGGCTGCCACGCCGACGATTAGGGCAAATGTCGATGCGGCGACCGCGATACCCCGCGAGGTCCCGCGCGGTCTCGGTGGCGGACCGTGCGACTCATCGGCAGCGTCGGGGAACGGGGGAGCGAGCGGGCTCGCCTCGGCGAGCGCGACGACGAGCGCCCGCGCTTCATCGGCCGGTCGCGTGTCACGCGTCAAGGGAGCCTCGCAATCTGGCTCGAGCGCGGGCGAGGTGGCGCTTGACGGAGCCGACCCGCACGCCGAGCCGCACCGCGACTTCGTCGACGCCCAGGCCCTCCCAATAAGTCAGGAAGATCGCGGCCCGCTGCTGGGGGCTGAGGCGTCCAACCGCCTCGAGGACTTCGGGGCGGGCCTCATGGGGGTAGACGACGTCGCCATCGGACGCCCGCTGCTCTCGGGCGCGGCGGCGCATGGTCGAGCGGTGGTACATGCGAGCTTCGTTGAGCACGGCCTGGTACAGGTACGCCTTGTAGTTGATCACATTGGGCCAACGCTTCGACCACATGACCCGTACGACGGCCTCCGCCACCACGTCTGGAGCGTCGGTCGGGCCGACGAGGCCGGGCGCGAACCGCACCAGGTCGTCGGCGAACAAGCCATAGATCTCCGCGTTGGTGGGTTTCCCCACACTCATTAGATGCCGCCGCCACTTCTCGAGGGTGACCCAAAGCGTATCCGATGTCGCGGCCTTCCGCTGGCGGCGGATCGTTCTGGGATTGGCTGTCACCCGGCCGACCATTTGGCGGCATCTCATTGGTGAGGAAGTTCCCCCTTCTCTCTTGCTGCCGGAGGCACCCGCGGGCCGCTTGGTGCCCGTCGGGATCGGCGAATAGATCTCCCTCGACGCTCCGAGTCGGGGGAGATCTCGCGTGGTGAGCGGCGCCTCGCACGGGCCGCGGAGGCGCACGTCCGAGCGATCGAGCATCGGCGGGGCCGCCCAGACATTTCCCATTCGCGATCCACGATCACTACGATCAGGGGGCCGGGAACGAAGGGGCCTAGCGAGTGCAGCGAACGAGAGCATTGGTGTTGGCAGCAGTCGTGCTGATTGCACTCGTATTGACGGCATTGCCCGCCGCGGCGACCGTAAGCGGCCCGTGTGACGGCTCTGGCACATGGGTGAATGAATCACCGGTTCTCGAGGTCGTGGCCAGCCAACTCACAGAAGGTGAAGTGGTCGTGATCCCGCTCGAGGGCAATGTCGAGTGGAGAGGTGCCATCGATCTGAGGCCTCCCCCGACGGAGGCGAGGCCGACCAGCGGCAATGTGAAAGTCAAGGTTCCGTTCCCGGTCGGCACGGTACAGGTTGGGGTCTGGTCGAGCACCGGCACTTCTACCGGCAACTCGGGCAACTATGACTACGAGTTCCCGTCGATCCTCTCCGGTTTCAAGGTCACGGTCGTCGGCCAACACTGGGAGGGAAGCCTCGAGCAAGCCGGATCGCCGACGTGCTCCGGCGATGTCACGTTGTCGCTGGCGGGGACCAACCCGCTCGGATTCATCGGCGGCGGCCTGACGGTGGTGAGCATCTTGGGGGCGTACCTCGCAATCAGGGTCAAAGGCCCATCAGCGGGAGGTAGCAGGAAGTGAAGAAGCAACGAGGTCGTCCTGTGATGGCGGCAGTCTTTGGCTTCCTTGCCGGTCTCTCTGGTGCGATCACTTTGTTGGCCTTCGGCACGATTCCGCTGGAGAGCCCCCTCGTGACGCTGCTGCCGATTATCGGTTTGCTATTGGCGTTTGCGCTCGCCATGTGGGCGCCGATCGGAGCTGCGAAGATGCCGCCCTCCACGCCTGAATCGAGCCAAGCAGATGCGGACGCCATCTAGAGCATGACTGGGCAAGCCGAGGAGTATCGCGTCGACGGCGACGAGCTTCTCAAGAAGGTCAAGGATCTCGTCCACGAGGGCAACGTGCGGCGGATCATCATCAAGAACGAAGAGGGCAGGAAGATCATCGAGATTCCCCTGACGATCGGCGTGGTGGGGGCGGTGCTGCTGCCGGTGTGGGTTGCCATTGGTGCCATCGCCGCAGTCGTCACCGACTGCACCATCGAAGTCGAGAGGGTCGGCGCCGGCGACTGAGGTCCACCGCTCCGTATTGTTCACCCTTTCTTCATCCCGATTCCGGAAGCCTCCGGCCGGACGGCGGGTTGCCCATGCCGAACGCGTATTGGGAGAAGGAAGATGACCAAAGTCGCCACCGAGTCCAAGAAGTGGTTCCGGCGCCGCGGAGTAGTCGTGGTGATTCTCGCCCTGGCCATTCCGGCGATAGCGCTGGGCTGGTGGCTGTTCTCGCCGCTGCTGTTGAACGAAACGGTGATCGAGGCATTTCCTCGTGCCGCCTCGGCGCAGATCCCTGAGGGGTCGACGGCCGAGGAGGTCGAGGCAGCGATGGTCGAGGCGGAAGCCGACAACGCAACGGTGAGCGTCGATATGCCTGAGGCCGATCCGATCAAGGTGCTGGCCGGCACGTTCGAAGGAGCCGACTCCTTCCATCAGGGCTCGGGCGACGTCGGGGTGTACGTCCTCGACGACGGCTCGCAGATACTGCGATTCGACAACCTCGATGTGACCAACGGGCCCGATCTGCACGTGATTCTGGCTCCGGTGGCCTCGGCGGAGGGGCGCGCCGACGTCATGACGTCCGGCTACGTCGACCTCGGCAGCCTCAAGGGCAACCGGGGGAACCAGAACTACGACATCCCGCCTGAGGTCGACCTGTCGTCGGGGGATTGGACCGTGGTGATCTACTGCCAGCCGTTTCACGTGATCTTCGCGACCGCCCAGCTGGCGGCATGACCCGACCGCTCATCCGCCGGGCGGTTTGTTGCCCCAATCGAGCTCATCTGCCGTCAGGTCGTCGCTGCCGTCGTCGTTGTGAGCCTCGATCCGTCTTTCGACCAGCGGGATCGGTTGATTGAGGCGGGTCTTGTCCCGTTGCGAGATGAACAGGCTCGGTGGGACCCTCGGGTCGAACGAGTCGATGTACGCCTCACTGGATTCGGCCATTGCGTCCCAGGCGTTGGAGAAGCCGAAGCCGGTGGGCCCGATGACATGGCGCGCCGACTTCTGGATGTTCTTCGACACGTACTTGCGGCCGGCGCGGCGCGCTTTCCACTCAGAGAAGAAGTCGCCTAGTCGACCCATAGTCTGGCTGCTCTTTCCATCTGCGGCATCACCAAAGTACCACGACAGTCGGCCCTATAGGGGGCCACTGCTCGGGCGCTCCGGGCTTAGACTCAGCGTATGAACTCCGCGTTTCTGGCCGACCTGGCGCAACAGACCGCCGGACTGCGCGAAGACGGGCTCTACAAGGCGGAACGCCGAATTGCGTCGCAGCAGGATGCGGTGATCACGCTCGATGACGGGTCCGAGGTCCTCAACTTCTGCGCCAACAACTACCTGGGCCTGGCCAACCACCCCGATCTCATAGCGGCTGCCCGCGACGCCGTCGCCGAGTACGGGTACGGCATGGCGTCGGTGCGGTTCATTTGCGGGACCCAGACGGTGCACAAGGAGCTCGAGGCCGCTTTGTCACAGTTTCTGGGCACCGAAGACACGATTCTCTACTCGTCATGCTTCGACGCCAACGGTGGGCTATTCGAGACGATCCTGTCGGCCGAGGATGCCGTCATCTCCGACTCGCTCAACCATGCCTCCATCATCGACGGCATCCGTCTCTCTCGGGCGCAGCGCTTCCGCTATGCCAACAACGACCTGGATGACCTCCGACGCCAGCTCGAGGCGGCGGCGGGCGCCCGCTACAAACTGATCGCCACCGATGGCGTCTTCTCGATGGACGGGATCATCGCCAACCTCCCCGGAATCTGCGACCTGGCCGACGAGTACGACGCCCTCGTGATGGT
>CAMYJM010000069.1 GCA_947258635.1 uncultured Acidimicrobiaceae bacterium | reverse complement strand
GCCCGGTACGTTGGCTACCCATTCCGCACTGCGGTGGAGACTTGGGAAGAGGACTATGGACCACTCCATCTTGTGCTCGTCTACCGCACGGTGACCGACACCCAGGTCAGGCGGCACATCGGCAATCCGGATATCCACGTCTCGAAGCAGGATTGGGGGTTCTTTGCGTCCGATCCCGAGCGTTTCATCCAGATCGGCTACCTGACCGGCTGCAACGATCCCGACGAGGTGGGGCAGCACGTGCGCGACCTCCTGCTGTGGCTCGATCGCTACAAACAGACCGACAAGCTGCTCGATCGTGCCAAGACACGCGGCGAGATACTCAGAGCGCGGCACAGCTGAGGGAACCCACGGTCCGGGTCCTGAGGCCGCCCTCCCCAGGGCTGCGATCAGCCGGTATTCTGCGCGGCGAACGCGGCGCGAATCGCCTCGATTGTGATGCCCTCGTTGGCCTGATAGGTGGCGGACGGATCGTCCGGCTTGCGCATCTTGTTGCTACCCGCGTGATGGAGTGCCATCAGTTGCCACTGCGACGTGAACACCGGGCTGCCCGAGCTACCGGGCTCGGTGGGTGCCGTGTAGTGCACCTTGGTCTGGGCCGTGTCGTAGGCGAGCAGGTCGTTGCCCCGAATCGAGAACTTGAGGCCGGCCCCGGCGGGGTGCCCGATCACGTAGACAAAAGCGCCTTCAGTTGCCAATGGCAGCGCCGGAGCGGTCTCGATCGGCTGCTTCAGAGCCGGCACGTTCCCCTCGAAGCGCAGCAGGGTGACGTCGCACTCACCAGGAGGCGAGGTCCAGATCTCGGACATCCCGGTGAGCACGAGCGGTTCCTCCCCCTCGCCTTTGGTCACTTCGAACCGCGCCTGGACCTCGACCGCCTGGAGTTGGGAGACGCCCGGCAGCGAGCTCGTCACGTGGGCGTTGGTGACGATAATCGGGTCGTCGCCGAGGCTGGCGTCGATGAGACTGCCGCTCAAGAGGAAGCCGGTGCCCCACCCCTCGCCGTTGGCATCGGTGATCTTGCACACCGACTCCGCGCAGGCGCAGACTCTCCAACTCGAAGCTGTTGACGTTGCGGCTCTGGGCGAGGCCCTCGGCGACGGTACGCGCCTCGTCCATGTTTCCCATAGCCACGAGGGTCTCCACCTCGGTGTTGCGCTCCCAGATGGTCCGCTGGTTCTCCGGCGTCTGGCGCACACCGGCGAGCACCTCTCCGGCGAGCTCCTCGCGATCGGGCAAGCCGGGAGGTGGCGCGATCTCGTCCGCGACGGCGCGGTGCATCAGCGCCAGGAGGTTCACACCATGCCAGGGGCGGTCGGTCCCGCCCTTGTACCCGTCGAAGTAGTTCTCGATGGCGCCTCTCAGATCCGATCCGCGGTGACCCGAGACGTAGCGTTGTTTGCGGAGCCGGCCTAACAAGCCGAGGGCTTCGCCGCGCTCTTTGTCGGTCACGTCGGCCTCGTTGGAAATGCGGACCAGCTCCAGCTCTGCGGCGTGGAGCGCTCCGGTCTCGATGAGCGCCTGGCAGTAGCGGCGCCGGGTTTCGATCGTCGCCCGCTCGGTCGCCAGGGCCGCGTCGCCCACCGCAACCACATGGGCGAACCGGGCGTTTCGCTGCAGTGCGACGGTCGCTTCCTGGATGGCGCCTTCGTCGAGCTGCTTGCGCCACACAGCATCGAGCAGCTCGTCGACGCTGGAGGCGATCTCGTCGACCTTGCCGGCTTCGAGCGCCGTCTCCAGCCGTTCCCCGAGCGGGGTTTCGAATAGCGTCACGGCAACCTCCCTATATGCCCAGAGCCGAGCGTACCGCCGCCTGCAGCGAGGGTTGCCGCAGATACTTGCTGACGGGATGGCGGAAGAGTCCGTCGTTCCTGACCATCTCGTCCCTGACAACGGTTTGGTCATCACGGCGGTAGTCGTTGGCGAGCCGGGGATCGGCCCCGCACACCGGGTCCAATCCGTCGGCCAGGTTCGACCAGTGGGTGACCTTGGCGGGGAAGCCGTCTCGCTTGGTGTGCTCCGGCTCCATCTGATCCTGGATCTCGCTCAGGCCGAGGGGGCTGCCCAGCGTGATCAATGTGCCTATCGCCGGGCTCGCCTCTACTCGCTTGAGCACGTCGTATGAGATCACGGTTCCCATACTGTGGGAGATCACGACGTGGGGTTGGGCGTCGACCGCGTTGAGATTGGCTAGAAACCGCTGCCTGATCTCGTCTTGGACCTGGAACGTCTCCTCGGGGCGTGGCGTGATCGACTTGTTGAACAGATAGTGATGCACGTCACGCAGGAAGATGCGCATGAGCGGCTTCTTGACGAACCACGGCAGGGGAACGGCTTCGAGGTGGTGGGCGGTCGCTTCGTCGACGTCCTCCAGCTCGGGCACCGGGATGCTCTCGTCGGCGTCGAGGTGGTAGGTGTCCACCATCGCTTCGATGAATTCTCGCTCGCTCTCGCCGGAAGCCTCGATGTAGGTCTCGTCGATCGTGGGAACCTCACCGGCCGTGACGCTCTCGAAGATCATGGACTCCTGCTCTTGGGTGGCGTCACTGGGCTCGGCGTACATGACGTCGGCCCAATACACGACCGACGATGTCACTCCGAATACGTCGAGATCGACCCCGGCACCGCCGTCGGCCAGAGATCGCTTCCAGCTCGTCAACATCCGATCCGGAGCCGGCTGGTTACCGATCCCGTGAATGAACGTCACATGTCCGGCCATCGATGCCTCCCCTAGCGCGTACCAAGAGACATTACGCCACGACGGCGCTGCGTGCGGCAAACAGCAGGTTCAGTCGACTTCCTTCGCCACCCAGCGCCTCGCTCGATCGAAGGCAGGCAGGTTCCGGGTCGAGTCCCCAAAACGCCACATCTCGATATCCGAGTTGCTGCTCCCGACGATGGCGATGGAACCCAGGAGGACATCGGCGGTGTCCTTCTGCGCCGTGTAGAACACGCCCCTCAGGTGGTCGTCGTCCGGGCGGTGGACGGCGCCCGACTTGGCCAGCTTCTCTTTGGCCTCGCGCAGGATGTGCTGATTCAGGCCATGGGGGAACCCATGGCCGCTGCGGTCGGAACACGAAAGCAGCAGGAACTTGGGGGCGATCCGATCGACAAGCTCGTAGTTGACGCCCTTCTTGGAGCCGTGGTGCGATACCTTGAGGACGTCGGCGTCGAGGAAATCGCGGTCGTTCGTCGCCGCCCCGATGGCCTTGGCCGCCTCGCTCTGAGACTTCATCAGGTCGGGGAAGTCGGCCATGGCGTGCGCCCACGATTCCGTTTGGGCGTCGGCACCGAGGATCATGCTGAATTGGGCCCGCTCGTCGACACCCTCGAGGAGCTGCCACGACTCGCCCGGGACGAACTTGGCCCGTCCGGCCGGGGTGGCGACCCGCAGCGAGATGGAAGCGTTGTTGACGTCGATCCCGTAGGTGTCATAACGATTGCGCAATGCGACGGATGGTGTCAGGACGGTGACCTCCACGTCACCGACGAACCGCCGCATGCCTGCGGCCGGCTGCACGTAGACGGTTTCGGTCATGCGGGCGAGGCGCTCCATGACCTTGAAGTAGGTGCCGCTCGGGTGGAAATACCCCGGGTCCCAGAACTCGGCGATTCGGCCTTCGAAATCCTCGAGAAGGCGCGGCATGCCGCCGATGTGGTCACCATGCGGATGGGTGGCGACTACCACGTCGATCCACTCGATGGGGGGAACCTTGCCGTTCGACGCAGTCCCGAGTGCCTCGAGGAACTTCGTCGCCTTGGAGGAGGTGCCGGCGTCGACGACGATGACGGGGCGACGTTTCACCGGATTGCCGGCGGCGTCCTCCCGGCCGGTTTCCACATTGGGCAGTAGGAGCACCTGGGCGTCGGCGTCGCCGACGTTGAGGCAGAAGTAGACCAAGTCACGATCCTCCACCGAATCCCAGAAGTCATCTCCAACGAACCGGGTCTTGGGAGCTCGTGGAATCGTCATGTCACACCGCCGGGAAGGTCTTACCGGAGCCGGCGGTGCTTTTCGTCGCGGTCTCTTGCAGCTCCGAACCGATCGTCTCGAGCTCATCGATCCGGGCGAAGTGTGGCGGCGCCGCCATGGCGTGGAGCGCGGCCTGGGCTGCTTTGCGCTGGCGCCGGGTGTCGTCGACCACCGAGGTCCAGGTGCGGGGGTCTCGTATCTTCTTGGCGGTTACCTCGAAGACATCGCCGATGCGCAACGGCCGGTCGGCGCTCGGGCTCATGTCCTGTTGGCGGCGGCCGGCGTCGACGATTCGCTGCAGGGCATCGCGGTCGAACGTTCTCCGCTTCGTCTTCGTCAGGTCGAAGGACAGGAATCGGGTGGCGGCATCAATGGACGGCCAGGGCCATGCCTCGAAAGTCACCGTGGTCTCGACGATCTCGTCGATCACGACGTACCAGGAGTCTTGGCGAGGGAGCGGCGGCTGTGGAGCCGTGCCCGGCACGGGCTCCATTGGGGTGGCATGCGGCGCTTCGAGGGGCTGGCGTCGCGTGACGCTCTCGTACATGTCTTCGGGCTCGGCGCCGCCTTGCTTTTCCAGGAAGTCGTCGACCATCTTTGCGATGTCGATCCGCTGCGATGCCGCGGCCATAACTCTCCTCCGTTTCTTGGGGGCGGGGATCGGTCGAACGCGACCGCCCTCTGCGTTGTCGGCGATGGTGCCCAGCGGAGTAAGTTCCGCCTGGGCCGAGTCGGCCGGTCAGCTGGCCTCCGCTCGCGGTGGCAGCAGAGCTGCAGTGACCCCGTCGATATTGCCGTCTCGTTGCCGTAGTCGCCGTCGGCGCCCCACTTGGGGAGCGCGTCCGGGTCCCAGGCCAAGATCCGGTTCTGGAACTCGACGACGGCCTTTCCCTTTGATCCATCTCCCAGCACGTTTCCCTCCTCTGATATCTCTCCAGCGGGCGGTTCTCCGGGCACGGTCTTCCAGTCGACATCGACCCGCAACGGGCCTTGATCGAGCTGGAAGTGCATCCGGTCGGGCTTTCTCCAGTTGCCCCCCCAAGCCCAGACCGAGTCGCCAAACTGATTCTTGATGCCGAGCACTGCGCTCACATGATTGGGCTTGAGCATGCCCGCATACTTGTCCCCGCTCGTATAGGGATTCTCTTTCGGATCGATGTCGATCGCGATTCCTGCCGAATGCAGCGAATAGCTGCTGGTGTTGGCGATCTTGCGGCAGTTGTACGCCCAACGCGACTTCGGCTGGTACCCGGTGGCGACCAGAGCCATCTCCAGCGCCCGGTACGCATCGACCGCCGGCTCCGGAACGCCGCCGATCTTCTTGCCGAAGAACTCGACATCGGCGTACCGCCCGGAACCTTTGCGGCACATCCATTGCGCCCAGAGCTTCCGTAACGTGGTCGAGCTCGCTTCGAGCTCCGTCTCCTCGACGGAGAGATCGGGATCTTGCTCCTCGCCGGTGCCTTCGGGGTCGAGGAATTCCTCGGGGATGGTGGGTAGCGCAGCATCACTCATGGGTTCAGCCTACCCGGCACAGGACCGGGTTGTTGACGGCCTCCGGGCAGAGGGAGCAATGGCGCCGGCGCCCGCGTCTGGTGGTGTCTAGTGGTGTCAGTCGACCGGTTCGTAGCGCGCGGCGAAATTCTTCGGTTTGGCGACGATCACCTCACCGGCGGGCTGGCGAACGATCCAGTCGCCGGGCTCGGCGTCGACGGTTGTCTCGTGGGTCCCGTCGGCGAGCCAGGTCTCGACCCGGCAGCGTTCGGTCGTCCTGTAGGCGAGCACGGTGCCTCGCTTCTGCCACCGGTTGGGTTCGACCTCGACATTGGCCGCTTCGAATTCGACCTTCGCAGCCCCGTAGGGACCTTCGGAGGAGGCGACGACATAGAACTCGCCCTTCATCACCTCCAGGCCGAACGGGGCCTTGATCGTGACCTTCGCCTCGGGATCGGCCACCGGAACGAGAATGGCCGTCTTGGTGAAAGTGCTGCTGGCGGAGTACTGCTGTGCACGCGCTTCGTCGAACTGGTGCAGTGGGATGTCTTTGGCGATGTTGCACCTCCTAGGTGTCGCGCCAATATCGCGCACGGCGACCCATTGCGCCAGGCGATCAGCCCGATCTTCCTTTCGCCGCGATACTGGAGGGACGGTGTCGTGCCGCGGTGGCGCGATGCCAGTCGGCGCGGTACCAGCTCAGAAAGGTGACGATATGGAGTTCGATCCGGCCAGCGACGGGATGAAGCCGCCGGGCCTGGCCCACAATGTGTACAGCTCGCTCGTGACGCCCCGACCGATCGGGTGGATCTCCACGATCTCGGCCGCCGGCGCGGTCAACCTGGCGCCGTACAGCTTCTTCAACATGGTCGCCGGGGACCCGCCGGCGGTGATGTTCTGTCCCAACGGCTCCCACGCCGACGGTGGGCCCAAAGACTCATTGCGAAACGTCCGGGAGGTGCCCGAGTTCGTCTTCAACCTGTGCACCTACGACCTGCGAGAGGCGATGAATGCCACCTCGGCGAACCTGCCCAGTGAAGTCGACGAGATGACGACGGCCGGCATCGCCGCAGCCCCCTCGGTGAAGGTGCGCCCCCCGCGGGTGGCCGCCTCGCCGATCAATCTCGAGTGCCAAGTGGTGCAGATCCTCGATCTTCCCTCGCCGGCCACCGACAAGAATACGATGGTGATCGGCCAGGTCGTCCAGATCCACATCGACGACGGCGTAATCGTCGACGGCATGGTCGATTGGCGCCGCTTGCGCCCGCTGGCCCGACTCGGCTACTTCGACTATGCCGACCTCGGCGAGGTATTCACCCTCCTCCGTCCGGCCTGAGCCGCCGTGGGGTTGGCCGTCAGTCGAGGGTGGCTCCGCGGCTCAGCCTCACGAGTTGCCCCCAACCGACGCGGGATCCCGTGTGGAGCAGGGTGAACTCGTAGACCCGGGCGGCGATGCGGATCAACCCCCACACGCCGAGCACGAGGAAACCGAGCGAGAGGGCGACCTCCCAGGGCGCGATGGCGTCGCGGGCGACCCGAAGCGGCAGCAGCATCGGGGCCGTCAGGGGGAACAGCGTGAGGGCCTTGACCAACAACGACTCGGCGTTTCCGGTGATGGCCGTCTGGCCGATGAAGAACCCGGCCATCAGCGGGATGAAGATCGGCATCATCACTTGGGAGGCGTCTTCCTGGCGCGAGATGAGCGAGCCGAGCAGGGCAAAGAGCGTGTTGTAGATGGCGAGACCGCCGAGGATCGACACGAGGATTATTGGGACGAACCGCCACACGGCCGCGGGAATGTCGATCGAGTCGGTCGCCAGCAATGCGGCCGCCAGCCCGCCGACAACCACCACCAACTGCACCACTGCCAGCGCCCCCACGCCGAGCACCTTCCCGAGGAGCAGGGTGCGGGGGCGCAGGTGGTTGAGCAACACCTCGATGACCCGCGTCGACTTCTCTTCGACGACGCTCATCATGGTGAGCTGCCCGAATATCTGCGGCAGCATGAAGGCGGCCATCAGTCCGAGGAACGACACGAAGATGGTGACTCCTTCTGACTCGCCGGCCTCGTTGGCGAACCGCTCCTCCAACGCGACCGGTGTGAGCAGCTCGACGATGTCGTCCTGATCCAGCCCGAGCGCTCGCCCCCTAGCCAGCAGTGCTTGTTGCTGGAGGACGGTGTTGACGACTCCGGCGATCTCGAAGTCCGTGCCCCGGTTCCACACGAGCGTCGGTCCCGACTCGAACGCCACGTCGATCTCACCGTCGGCGAGCGCCTGCCCGACCTGCTCCGCCGAGGCGCCCGTGAGGTCGCGGAACGTGATGTCGAGGCCCGCCTCGGCAAACGCCGCGATCTGGTTCTCGATGCCCTGGTCGATTGCCACGAGGCCGATAGTCACCTCGCGCCGGTCGTCATCGGTGTTGTCCGGCAGCACGGCGGCCAGGACCGGCCCGGCGACGGCCGCGGCGACGAGGATGCCGGTGATCCACCTGAAAGACTTGGTGCGGGCGCGGGTTCGGATCTCCCGCCAGGCCACCTCTTTGACCATGGCGGCACTCATCGGCTCACCAACTCCAGGAAGACGTCGTCGAGGCCCGGAGGCTCGAAGCTGACCGCACCTACCGCGCCAGTCGCCGCCGCGCTGGCAATCAGCACGGCGGCGTCGGAATCGGCCGGCACCACGAAGCGGGAGACGCCGGCGGGGGCCTTGCGCGGCTCGCCGTCGGGTGGGCTCCAGTTCGGAACGCTGCCGTTCCAATGGATCTCGAGATGCCGGACGGGGGAGTGGGCTCGCAGGTTGGTCACGGTGCCCGTCGCCCGGGTCACGCCGGCGGCGACGATCGTCACGTGCTCGGCCAGATCTTGCACGAGGTCCAGTTGATGGCTGGAGAAGACGACGCTGGCGCCTCGGGCCACCTGCTCGGCCATGACTTCCGACAGCGTGGCGACCGCAACGGGGTCGAGGCCGGCGAACGGCTCGTCCAAGATCAACAGCTCCGGCTCGTGGACCAATGCTACGGCCAGCTGCACCCGCTGCTGGTTGCCCGTCGACAGCTCTTGGATCAGGTCATTGCCCCGGTCCGCCAACCCAACTCGCTCCGCCCACTGGCGGGCCCGTCCGTCGGCTGTGGCGTGATCCAGCCCTGCGAGGCGCCCCATGTAGGCAATGTGCTCGTGCACCATCATCCGGGGGTACAGGCCGCGCTCCTGGGGCATGTAGCCAATGTGGTGGCGGTCGTCTTCGGTCATCGGACTGCCGTCCCAGGTGACCGACCCGGCGTCCATGGCCACCAGCCCCAGCACGCCGCGCATGGTTGTGGTCTTGCCCGCCCCATTGGGGCCGAGGAAGCCGACGAGTTGCCCGCGGGGCACCTCGAGGTCGATGCCGCGCAACGCCTCGATCTCGCCAAAGCGCTTGCGCAGTCCCGTAACGCGAAGTCCGTTGGTCATGGGCACGACTCTACGGCCTCCTCCTGAGTCGAGCCGATTCGATCAGGAAGACTGCGCGATCCAGCACCGCGTGCGTCCCGTTCGGTCAACCGGGGAGCCCCGCCGAGGCGGGGCTCCCAGTCCATCTATGGGCTCGAGAGTTCATCACTATGGGGTCGGAAAGACCAACCGCCCTTCGATCACAGGATTGATGACACCCTGGGCCTCTGCATAGTTGATCACCGTGTCACGCACGTAGTACTGCGTGTCATAGGCGATCTGGTCGAGCGGCCAGATCGTTTCGCCGTCGTTGTTGAAGTTGCACGATCCCGCCGCCACATAGTTCACCGTCGACACCAGATAGCTAGTCGTCGTGTCGGCGAAGTCGACGTCCAGTCCGTTGAGCGTCAACGACGCCGCGTTGTTCCCGTCCGGTTCGACAGCGAGATCACCCGTGTAGGTGATGACGTTGTCGGCGTCGGTGGCCAGCATGCACGTCGTGTAGTGCGAGTAGCCGCCCCACGGGTAACCCTGGCTGTACCACCACCAGTTGCGATAGCTCCGCTCAAGGATCTCCTTGATCTGGGACCCGGTCATCTCGAACACGACCAGTGAGTTCTCGTATGGCATCAGGTCGAACATGTCGCCCTTGGTGATGTCGAGCGGCGTTGCCGGCGTCGCCCCTTCGGCTACCAGCCTGTTGGACATCGCTCCGGAGAGGTGCAGATCGACCGCGACCCCTTCCTTGTCGAGCAGCTCCCACACCGCGGCGTCTGCTTGCAGGTTGGCTCCGTTTGTTTCCTGCGTGTAAGCCTCGAGCGCGTCGATCGGTGCCATCGTCTGGCCGATGATCGTACTGTTGTATGCCTCGATCTCGCCCGCGTATGGCGCCAGATATGCCAACAGGTCGGGGTCGGGCGTCGCCTCGCTGCTCGGGATGAGGAATCCCTCGCGGAGTACGATGTCATCCCCGATGAACCCGACGTTCACCTGACCGAGGAACCCGGCGTAACGCCGCGCGTGGGCGACCAATGTGCCATCCGGGTTGTTCACCGGATCGGAGATCATTGCCGCCGGATTCAGCTCCGTGTGGCTGTGCCCACCGATGATGATGTCGAGTCCGCCGACGCTCTGTGCGATCAGCTCGTCGCTGTCGATCTCGCCGCCGTAAGGCTGATAGCCCACATGGGTCAATCCGACGAAGAGGTCGGGAACTTCGGCCGCAAGGATGTCCGGGACCATGTCGACTGCGGCGTCGACGGCCGGATAGAACGTCAAGCCCAGGATGTTGGTCGGCAGCTCGTAGCGGTAGATCCGCGGATTGGTGATCCCGAGAATCGTCACCTTCTTGCCGCCCACATCCAGGTTGATGTAGTCCTGGACGTTGTCGTTGATGAAGCCGTAGGTTCCGTCGTCATCCATGTTTGCCGTGCCCAACAACTCCGCGTCCAGCTGGCTCAGCATCGTGGCGAACGTGTCCGCTCCGAAGTTGAACTCATGGTTGCCCAGCGTCATCGCGTCGTAGCCCAGCCAGTTCATCCCGCCGGCGATCGGGTTGTCCGGCCGGTCCTTGAAGAAGTAGGCGAACGAGTTCCCCTGGAAGGTATCGCCTGCGTCGAGCAGGAGCGCATTCGGGTTGTGGGCTCGCTCCTCTGCGATCAAAGAAGCCAGGTACACCATTCCCCCGCCGTAGCTGTCGGCCTCCCACCTGCCGTGGGTGTCGTTGGTGTGGAGCATGGTCACGACGTTGTCGAGTTCGACGATCCGGTTTCCCGGAACGTCCTCGGCATCGACGGTGTCGAGCATCGTCAGGTACTCGACAAAGCCTTCCTGCGTGTCGTAGTACGTGTCCCACCGGTTGACGCCATCGGCGAACGTCGTCCATCCATCCTGGCCGCCGGCGAGGAAGTTGTTCGTCGCGATGGTGTATACCTCATCACGATCCAGTGGCTCGCCGCCGATTTCGACTCCGTAGGCGCCCCAGGTTGTGGGGTCATCGGTGCCGGTGTCGTTGTACCAGTAGTAGCTGGCGCCTGACGTTTGCAGAATCCCCTTGTACAACTTCGCCGACTGGTCGAGCAGATCTTGGATCTGGGCGCCGGTCAGGTCCATCAGGAACAGCGTGTTGCCGAACGGCAGCACGTTGAAGGTGTCACCCCATGTGATGGTGTGCGGCAGGGAAGCCCCGTCGGGAATCACGACGTCCGCCCGGAGGCCGCCCGGGTTGGTGAACGCGGCGACCACGCTGTCGTTCAGCTCGCCATCGTCGTAGAGATCGGCACTCCACCGCATCGAGTCTGCGACGATGTCGCCGATCAGAGACTCGTTGTTGTAGTCGCGGGTGAGGCTGATGTTGCTATAGGCAACCGGCTGGTTGACGATCGGGGCGACGATTTCGGCCCAGTAGCCAACCTGGGCCGCCACATCGAAGTCGACGTCGTTGGCGAGTGCCGTTGCCACGTCCAGCAACGCCGCGGCGGCATCGGGGTCGAGCTTTTTGGAGCTCAGGGCCCCGACCTCGTTGACGAACGCCTCCAACTGGTTGATCGCCGCCTTGTGGTTGCCCTTTGCCAGCGACTTCAGCGCGTTCTCGAGCTTCTTGACGAGGCTGTTGTGGATCCCGCCGGTTCCGATCAGTCCCGCGTCGTACATCTCGGAAACCATCGCCAGCAGGTCCTCGGCCGAGGGCGCGCCGGTGATAGTCATGAGCTCGCGACCGACGACCGACAGCGACTTGGTCGAAGAGTCGATGGCCACATCAACCCTGCCGAGCCAGCGGCCGTAATAGCCGGCGGCCACGATGGCCGTGTCGCCGACCATGACCGGTTCGTCGATCACCTGGTGCTGGTGGCCGCCGATCATCAGATCGACCGGCGTCCCGGCATCGATCAGTTCCTGGGCCACGGTGACGAGGCCGTCGTAGGGTCCACTGTCTTCGGTACCCATGTGGACGAGTACGACCATGGCGTCCGCCTGGGCCATCACCTCGTCGTAGTAGTGCATGACCGACTCTGTCAGATCCTTGAACACCAGGCCCGCCGTGGTACCCAGCAGTGTGACGTCGGGGGTTTCCTCGCCGGCGAGGCCGAGGACACCCAGTTTGATGCCGCCGACATCGAGGATCTCATAGGCCTGTGCCCATTCCGGGAGTTCCCAGTCGGTGCCTTCGAGAACGACGTTGGCGCCCAGCCATGGGAATTCGGACTGGGCGACGCGGGCGGCCAGTTCGTCCTGGCCCTTGTCGAACTCATGATTGCCGAAGGCCGCGACGTCGTAGCCCATCATGTTGTAGATGTCGATGGTGCTTTCGCCCATCAAGAGTTGCGATATCGCCGGGGCGGCGAAATAGACATCTCCGGCGTCCAGCAAGGCGACGTTCGCGGCGCCGACCTCGGCGCGAACATCGTTCACCGCATCGGCCAGATAGGCAGCTCCTCCGCGGTAGGCGTAATCCGTCTCTAATCGACCGTGGAAGTCATTCGTGTGCAGCAGTGTGATTTCGACAGCTTGTGACGAAGCCGGCCCGTGGCGATTCGTACCTGCTGCCGAAGCCCCCGCTGGGACGATCATCGCCATTGTGACGGCAAAGATCATCACCCTTCCCCATCGAGTGCGCATTGTTCCTCCTCAGCGCTGTGCTCCACGGCGTTTCCCACCGCTTGCGACGCCATGGAGATTCCTGGCTACCCGGCCTGGATAGACCGGTGCCGCACCCTCCAACATGCGCCTCCTGGGAGGCTGGGAATAGAGCCAAAGGTCCCAGCAAATCGACTTGTCTGGAGCGCGTGGCACGTTGGAATGGCGGCGTCTGTCGATCGACCGCGGCATACCCCGAGCTGGAGCAGAGCCCGACCCGATTCGCGTCAGCGCGCCGTGTTAAGCCAATCGCGAAGGGACCGATGTTGCTCGGACGTGCCGAGCACGATGGGCACATCGCCGGCATCCAGGGTGGTCTCGGCAACCGGGTGGTGGAGGAAGGACCCGTCGGGTCGCTTGATTGCGAGGACGGTCACCCCTGTGGCGCGTTTCAGCCCCGAGTCCTCGAGCGTCGAGCCATCCAGAATCGTGCCGGGGAGCACTTCGAACTCACGGAGCTGAACCTCGAAACGCTCGTCGTGCATCGCCTCACCGAGGAAGTCGGCGACGTTGGGTTGGGTCATGAAGGCCGCCATTCGATTGCCCCCGATCTCATGCGGATTGACGACCGTGTCGGCTCCGGCTTGCTTGAGCTTGGGTCCGGCGGCGGCCGTTGTGCTCCGGGTCACGATGACGATCCCGGGGTTCATCGATCGCCCGCTGAGCGTGACGTACATGTTGTCGGCGTCGCTGTCGAGGGCGATGATGAGCCCCCGTGCCCGCTCCACGCCGGCCCGGCGCAATACGACGTCGTCGGTGGCTTCGCCGACGACGACGAGACCGTTGATCTCCGCGGCGACCTCGGGCCGGCGGTCGATGACGACCACTTCGGCGCCTTCGCTGCGCAGTGTGGCGTAGATGGACTGGCCGACTCGGCCCCACCCACACAGGACGGTGTGGCCCTCAAGATGGTCAAGTGCATTCTGCAATCTCGTCCTCCCAACATGCTCGCCGATTCTGCCTTCCATCAGTGCCTCGAAGAACAGGCCCAACGTGTAGAGGGCGAGGCCAACTCCAACGATGATGACAACCGCCGTCACCGCTCGGTACGCCGAGCTCGGCTGGTCGCCGACCTCGCTGAATCCGACCGTCGAGATCGTGATCAGAGTCTGGTAGAAAGCGTCGAACAGGCTCAGGCCCACGACCCGGTAGGCGATCGTGCCTGCGATCAACACGCCGCCGAGCGCGATGACGGCGAGGCGGACCTGGCGCCACGGATCCCGCTCGGTGCCCACTAATCGGCTCGACACACCTCATCCCGTCTCAGGAGAGCCCATTCTTGGCCCTCAGCTCGGAAGCGGCAAAACACCCTCGTGCACGGAGTCGGTGCAAAGAGTCCGCGACCGCCCCGACCGACCTGGAGTAGCGTGTGACTCATGGAGATAGCGAGGG
>CAMYJM010000068.1 GCA_947258635.1 uncultured Acidimicrobiaceae bacterium | reverse complement strand
GACACGAGCGACGCCATAGTTGTCGGCCCACGATGTAGCCCCAACCAGCTCGGCGATCTCAGCAGCGAACGCCGCGTCTCCAGAAGGCGCCGACTCTTCGCCATCCGCCGCGTCGACGGCTTCTGCCTCAGACGGGCTGTCGGTCACGACGGCTCCACTTCTCTTTCACGTTCTCTTTCGTGATCTGCTCCTGGAGCAGCACGATCCCCTCCATCAGAGCCTCGGGCCGCGGCGGGCAACCGGGAACGTAGACGTCGACGGGAATGATCTGATCCACACCCTTGGTCACCGAGTACGAGTCCCAGTAGGGCCCACCACAGTTGGAGCAGGAGCCCATCGAAATGACATATTTGGGGTCGGGCATCTGGTCGTAGAGGCGTTTGACCGCTGGAGCCATCTTGTCCGTGACGGTGCCGGCAACGACCATCAGATCGGCCTGCCGCGGCGAGGCCGGCAACGGGATGATGCCGAAGCGCATGAAGTCGTAGCGCGGGGCCGAGGCGGCCATCATCTCAATGGCGCAGCACGCCAGGCCGAACTGGAAGAACCACAGCGAGTACTTCCTCGACCAATTGAGCAACCAGGAAACCGGTTTGGGAGCGCCGAACTTCTCGATCACACCCATGGCCGCGCCTCCGCTGCAATCGTGCTCACTCCCACCGCAGCACCCCTTTGCGGATGGCGTATACGAGACCCAGCAGGAGGATCAATATGAAGATGACCATCTCGACGAGGATGAAGCCGCCGAGCCCGGAGGCGGGGCTGGCGAAGTCCTCGACCTTGATCGCCCACGGGAAGATGAAAAGGGCTTCGACGTCGAAGATCAGGAACAGCAGAGCGAAGATGTAGTAGCGGATGTGCGTCTGGTTCCAGCCGCCACCAACCGGATCGATCCCGCACTCATAGATCTCCGACTTCGTCTGGCTCGGGTTGTTGGGCCGCAACAGAGCAGAAGCGAGCAACGCGCCCCCAACGATGAGGGCGCCTACAGCCATGAAGACGAGAACCGTTATGTAGTCGCCAAAGTACTGGTCGAGCACTCGGTCAACCCCTCGGGATAGCAGCGCGTTCTGGCCTCTTTGGCCCGGTCGGAAGCGAGTATAGGTAACGGGCTTGGACCACCAAAGTCCCACTCGGCTGATACCTCCTGCCGCTCCCGGCTGCGGTGCGGCCGGGCTCGATCCGGGCAGCCGGGTCGTGCCTCATTTGCACTATCGTCATAGTGTTATTCGTCACTTGCGGCCGGGCTCGCCAGCGCGCAGCTCCGCCCCCGGGAATAGGGAAGGTTTTCGGCATATGACTCGTCGACTCACTGCGCTGATCACCATCGTGTCGGCGCTCGCGGCATCTTGTGGCGGCACTGACGGCGACGCTTCGGGCTCGATCACCGTGTACTCGGGCCGGTCGGAGGAGCTGGTGGCCCCGCTCATCGACCAATTCGAGCAAACCAGCGGCATCTCGGTCGAGGTGCGCTACGCCGAGAGCGCCGAGCTCGCCGCCACGATCCTCGAGGAGGGAGCCAACTCCCCTGCCGACGTCTTCTTCGCGCAAGACCCGGCGTCGCTCGGTGCGGTCGCCCTCGGCGGCTACTTCGCCGAACTCGACGGCGCTCTTCTCGACGAGGTCGATCCTGGGTTCTCCGATGACGCCGGGCGGTGGGTCGGCATCAGCGGCCGGGCCCGTGTGGTCGTCTACGACTCCGGCAAGATCGATCCGGCCATGCTGCCCGCTGCCGAAGACGGCTTCATCGACCCGGCATGGGCCGGCCGGTTGGCCGTGGCTCCGACGAACGGCTCCTTCCTGGCTTTCGTGGCGGCGAAGATCCTCATCGATGGCGAAGCGGCCACGCTCGAGTGGTTGGAAGGCATCAAGGCCAACAATGCGCCGACCTACCCCTCGAACTCGGTGATTGTGGCCGCGGTGGATGACGGTGAAGTCGACGCCGGCTTGGTCAACCACTATTACCTGTTCCGGCGTCAGAACGAGGTCGGTGAGACGATTGCTGCCAATCACTTCATGACGGGAGGCGGCGCCGGATCGCTCGTCATGCCCGCCGGCGCCGGCATTCTGGAAGGCAGCGACAACCCGGACGCTGCGGCGACGTTCATCGAGTTTCTGCTCGGCGAGGAGGCGCAGAGGTTCTTCGCCGACCAGACGTTCGAGTACCCGCTGGCGAGCGGGGTGGCGGCCAACGATGCACTGCCGCCCCTCGCCGACCTGGCGCCACCGCAGATTCGCTTGTCCGACCTGGCCGGGGCGCTCGACCGGGCGACTGATCTGGTTGCGGCCGCCGGTCTCCTGTGACCGCCCCGACGGCCGATCGGCTCGGTCCTCCGGCGCGGGGGACCGGGAGCCGCCGGGATGACAAAGCCGCCCCCACATGGCTGTGGATCGCCGGCGTCGTCGTCGTCATGCCGGCCCTCGTCCCGGTGGTGGCCCTCGTCGCCCGGGTTGGCGGCGCCTCGAATGCCGCCTGGGACACTCTCGCCTCGGCGCGCACCGCGCAACTCCTCGCCCGTTCCATCTTCTTCGCCTTGGTGGTCACGACGGCCGCCACGACTCTCGGTGTCGCCGCCGCCTGGGTCACGACTCGCACCGACGTGCGTTACTCCCGGCTGTGGTCGACATTGCTGGCCCTGCCGCTGGTCATCCCGAGCTACGTTCTGGCGCTTGCCTTCATCTCATTCGCCGGTCCCCGCGGGCTCTTTGCCGATACGATCGGCATTCGCCTGCCGAGCATCAGCGGGTTCTGGGGAGCGGCGGCAGTCCTGACACTCGCTACGTACCCATACGTGTACCTGGTGGTCCGCGCAACCATCGTCCGCATCGACCCCTCACTCGAGGAAGCCGCCCGCGGGCTTGGCTCCACCGCCGCTGAGGCCTTCCGCCGGATCACCCTGCCCCAACTGCGGCCCTCCATAGCCGCTTCGTCGCTTCTCGTGGCGCTGTACACCCTGTCCGACTTCGGGGCGGTCTCGCTGATGCGAGTCGATGTGTTCACCCGGGTGATCTACGCCCAATACCAAGGACGGCTCGACCGAACCCCGGCCGCCGTGCTGTCCCTCGTCTTGATGCTGATTGCGGTCACGATCCTCTGGGGCGAGAGCCGGTCCCGAGGTAGGTCCGTCTACTTCGCGGCACAGGCGCCGCGCCCTCCCGCCCGGCTCGAACTGACACCGCGACAGCGGACGGCCGCCTACGGCTTCCTGTCGACCACGGTCGGCCTAGGGGTGGTGCTGCCGGTACTCGTCTTGGTCGCCTGGCTGGCGCGCGGACTACTCACCGGAGGCGTGATCGACATGCGCTGGGGGGCCGTCGTCGGTTCGCTATCCGGCTCGGTCGCCGCCGGCGTGCTCGCAATGATCGCCGCGGTACCGGTAGCGGTGCTGGCGGTTCGCCACGAGGGGCGGGTCAGCCGGGCCCTGCGGGCCACCGTGTATGCCATCTTCTCATTACCCCATATTGCGGTTGCTCTCGCCGTCGTCTTCTTCGCCTCGCGCTGGCTGGGTGGGCTCTACCAGTCGTTCGTACTGCTGGCATTCGTGTACGCAACATTGTTTCTGGCACAGGCATCGGGTGCGACCGAAGCGGCGCTGACACAGATCAACCCCAACCTCGAGGAAGCCGCCCGCGGCCTCGGCGACAACCGGCTCCAGGTCTTTCGGCGTGTCACCCTGCCGCTCATCCTGCGCGGGCTGATGGCCGGCGGGGCTCTCGTGTTCCTCACCACGATGAAGGAGCTGCCGGCGACGCTGCTGCTGCGACCAACCGGATTCGACACCCTGGCGGTGCGGGTGTGGTCGACGGCCAACGAGTTGTTCTATGCGCGCGCTGCGGCGCCGGCCCTCCTGCTGCTTATTGTGTCGGCTGTGCCCATGTACTACCTGATCATCCGGCCCCGGCAGCGAACATGACGGGCTCGACGCTTCCGGCAGAAGGAGCCCGGGCGCGGGGCATCCACTGCCACCAGGTCAACAAGAGCTTCGGCTCGGCAATGGCGCTACGCGATTTCGAACTCGAAGCGTCCGGCGCCATGGTGATCAGCCTGCTCGGCCCCTCGGGCTGTGGGAAGACGACGGCCCTGCGGGTGATCGCCGGCTTCGAGCGGCCCGACTCGGGGTCCGTCGCTATCGGCACCGACCTGGTTGCCGGGCCGAACACGTTCGTGCCTCCGGAGAAGCGGCGCGTCGGCATGGTGTTCCAGGACTATGCGCTCTTCCCGCACATGACCGTCGCCGAAAACGTCGGCTATGGCGCCGATGATGCGAGTGTGGGGCGCGCTTTGTCTCTCGTCGGACTGGAGCGGTACAGCGGCCGAATGCCCCACGAGCTGTCCGGCGGCGAGCAGCAAAGAGTGGCGCTGGCCCGTGCCCTCGCCCCGGGACCCACCGCCGTGCTTCTCGACGAGCCGTTCTCCAACCTCGACGCCTCGCTGCGCGACCGCATGCGCCGCGAGGTCCGCGCCATCCTCAAGAGCGCCGGCACCACGACGATCTTCGTCACGCATGACCAGGAAGATGCGTTCGCGATGGCCGATGTCGTCGCCGTCATGCGCGGCGGCGAGGTGCTCCAGGTGGCGTCGGCGGTAGAGCTGTACCGCAACCCGGTGTCGCCCTGGGTGGCGAGCTTCGTCGGCGAGAGCGATGTCTTTCTCGGGACCGCGGTGATGGGCTCGGTCGAGACGGCCCTGGGGACGTTCCCGCACGCGTCACCACTGCGAGGCGAGGTGCTGGTGATGGTGCGGCCCGAATGGGTGCACCCCTCGCCCGCTCTCGACGGCGCGGCCATCGTTGTCGAGCAGGAGTTCTTCGGCCACGACCAGCTCCTCGTCCTCGACTTGGACGGCACCCGGTTCCGGTCGCGGGTCGGCCACGTCCCCGGCCTCGGAGTCGGCGACCGCGTCGACGTCGGCATCGACGAACTGGTGCTGTTTCCCGAAGGTCCGCTCTAGCAACGTTCGCCTACTCTCTCATTGTCATGAAGCGACTCATCGATTGGATCCTCACGATCCCCTTCCTGATCGGCTTCGGGCTGACGCTCGCCGTCTTCGAGCTCATTGCCCGGGTCGCTCGGCTCTTCGGGCTCCGCCCGATGGAAGTGACCATGGGGGTGATGCAGCGCATACTGCTGTGGCTGTTACGCATCACCGGCACCCGGCTCACCGTCGAGCGCTCCCCGCAGATCAAGGGACATACCGGGTACATCCTCGTCTCCAACCATCAGAGCCTGTTCGATGTGCCCATCTTCGGCGGATTGCTCATGACCAACTACCCGAAGTACGTCGCAAAGCGGGAGCTCGGCAAATGGCTGCCCGCCGTCTCGTTCAACCTCACCCACGGCGGTAATGCGCTGATCGACCGAGATGATCCCCGGCAGGCGTTGCGCGCCATCAAGGATCTGGGCAGGCAATGTCAGGAGCGGAACACAGCCGTCGTCATCTTCCCGGAGGGAACCCGCTCGCGTGATGGCGCGCTCGGTGAATTCCGGCCGAGCGGGACGATCACGCTGGCGAAGGCCGCCCCCGAAATGGCGATAGTCCCCACGACTATCGATGGTTCGTGGAAGCTGCTGGCCAACAAGATGTTCCCCGTGCCCTTCGGCACGGAGATCCGGGTCAGCTTCGGCGACCCGATCGAACGGGAAGCAGGCGAAGACCCGGCAGCGCTAGTAGCGAGAGCGCGAGCCGAGATTGCTGCAACGCTTCGGGGCTGGCGGGCTCAACATCGATGAGCCGCTCGCCAGCCGGCTGAGCCCGATCCCCAGTGGGATCAGCAGCCACGGCACCAATGGCAGGATGATCGCAGTCAGGAGGAACGTGCCCGATGGTGGGCCGGAGGCTTGCCGCACCAGCCAATCGTCTGTTCTCCTCCATCAGGGAACCGATGGCAAGGCACCCGGCGATTCGACACCGGCCGCGTTGATGAGCTTCTCGAGCGGTTTGGGGAGCCGCCGATCAGGGTCGAAGAGCTTCACATCCGCCAGGTTGATCCGCGCCAGGTCACTCGGAACAGAGGCGGCGACGGTCGACCAGTTGTTCTCCCCCGAAAGGCCCAAGTTCTCGATATCGCCGGGGGTGCCGGAGCTCGAGTACCAGGCGGTCAATTGGAACCACACCGTGGCCGGATCGACCACGACATTCTTGTTGATGACGACGTTGCGCGTACCTTCGTCGAGTTGCATGCCGGGGCGTTTCGCAAAAGACGGATCGACCGTGTCCCCGGGCAGTTTGGCGGGGATCGCCGCGGTCGAGTAGTCGACGTGGTTGCCCTGAACCACCGTGCCTTCCGATGCGGGCGACCCCACATCTGCCGCGGGGCCGAGGAGGTAGATGGCCGAGCCGTCGTAGAGCGTGTTCATGACGTTGTCGAAGTGGTTCTCGACTATCTGATTGCGTCGGTGCACGGTTGAGTCGGGGAAGTTGTTGTGGCCCCAGCCCAGCGAGACGGCGGAGTAGGGGCTGTCGATGAAATCGTTGTTGGCGATGACGAAGTCGGCCGACTTGTAGACCCTGACACCAACGCCGGTGAAGTACTCGCGGCCGACGCGAGTGACCAGGTTGTTGTTGAAGGTAACTCGTGCCACGAGGCGCTCCATCGGCTGGTCGAGATACACGTGTTCGGGATGCCCGGCGACGAGACCGCTGCCCGAGATGTCGTCGAAGACGTTGCCCGAGAAGGTGACATCGGCCACGTCGTTGTGCAGCAGAACGCCGTCCGCCCCCAACTCGGTCAGAACGTTGCCGGTGAACTCGACCCTGTGCGACGAATCCATTTCGACCGCGGCGCCCGCGAGCCCTTGCTGGTTGATCGACGACAAATAAGGGTGCGCCGCGCCAGCATCCTGCATCCAGTCGTCGAACTCCCACCCGACGAACCACGATGCGCTCTGGCCGGACACATAGCCGTGTTCGGACGGCGCCAGGTAGGTCGAGTGGCGGAACACGATGTCCTGGATCTTCACGTTCTCGACGGGGGCGCCCGGAGTGCCGTCGACGTCAAGGAGGGTCTCGACGGCGGGGATCCAGGTCTCGACCTGGTTCGGGTCCACCCCGGCCGGCGGCCACCAATACAGCTTGCGCAGCCGCGGGTCGAAGAACCACTCGCCGGCTTCATCCAGAAGCTCCCGGGCGTTCTCCAGATAGAAGGGATCTCCCGGCACGATGAACGTGGCGAAATAGCCGCGTTGTGACGCATGCCATAGGGCGTTGTCGGTGATGTCGACGCGCATGTTGGCGGCGTCGAACGGTGTCACCTGCTCCACCTGGAGCCGATGAGAGCGCCACGACGGCCGCAACAGCTCGTCGCCGTTGGCCTTGAGGATCCCGTGGCCGGAGATTCGAACCCCCACATAGAGCAACTCGAGGTCCTCAGGATGGGCGAAGCCACCGACGACATCGTTGGGAACGACCATGGCGACATCTCTCATCGCACTACCGACAAGGCCCTTGAGGAACTGTGAAGCCGAACCGGAAGCCGTTGCCGAGCGTGCCCGCGGCTGTCGATCACTCGCCGCGTAGAACTGCCGGAAGTCGTCGACAGTGGCGGGAACGTCCACCTCATAGAGCAATCCAGCGGACGGTTGCCACCCGCTGAGCTCGACTCCACCTTCGATGATGGCCCGTTCCCCCGGGGCCGACCGATAGATGACGTTGAAGCCGTTGGTCCCCGAGTCGGCCGCCGTCAGGGTGAAAGTCGTCGCCCGCCGGTGCACACCTCCTTCGAGGTTGACGATCACGTCGCTCGTCTGACCGACGACTGCCAGCTGCGTCGCGGCCTGGGCCCGCTCCAGGGTCGCAAATGGAGCGCTCTGTGATCCATCGTTGGAATCGTCACCTATGGCGGCATCGACGAAGAACTCGACCGCCGGCACCGGCCCGCCTTTGCCGCCGCCCTTGCCGCCGCCGTTGCCGCCACCTTTGCCGGCGGGGGCCATCATCATTCCGGCGACGAGCGCCAGTACCGCGATCGGCACCACGGAGTACAAACGGTTTGGCCTCAAAGTTCCCCCTTCGGAACTGCCCTCAAGTGCTTGCTACGTTACTCGCTCGGCCTGGCAAGCAGTTGCCGGTTCCGACCGGCAATCGAGTCCGCAGAGCCAAGATCGGCCGGCGCGGCCCGGCTAGTTTGGGGCGATGCCTCCCATCCAACTTCCCGACTACGGCGGAGGGTCGCTGGTGAATCTCGTGGCGGAGCTCGAATACCGGCTCACCGGGACCAGCCGGTCGCCGGTGCTGCACTCCCGGCTCGCCCAGCTCGTCCCCCACGGCTCGACCTACGTGTTACTCCTCCTCGACGGGCTGGGATCGCGACAGCTCGGTCACGTCGACGCGGCGCCCTTTGCGGCAGCCCGTGTGGCCGACCTCGATGCACCCTTCCCGACGACCACCACGGTCAGCCTCGCAACGATCGCCACCGGCCTCCCGGCCAGCCGCCACGGTCTGTTGGGCTACCAGCTCTACTTGCCCGAAGCCGGCGGTGTCGTCTACACGATCAAATGGGCCCGGCCGTGGGGAGAGAGCGTCGAACTCGACCACGCCGGCTTCCTCCCCGCGCCCAATCTCTGGGAAAGGCTGAGCGCGGCCGGTTTCGAACCGATCACAGTGCAGCCCGGGAACTACGCAGGCACGAATTTGTCGGAGGTTCTCTTCCGCGGGTGCCGGTTCGAGCCCGCCTACACGCTGGACGAGATGGTCGCGGCGACTGTACAGCTGGCGGCACAGCCGAACCGCATGATCCTGGCGTATCTCCCGCACGTCGACGTCGCCGCCCACGTTCATGGGCAGGAGTCGGATGAGTATGCCGATGCTCTCGACTTCGTCGCCGAGGTGTGGAGCAGGCTCGAGCTGGGGCTCGCCGACCACGCCGTGCTGGTGGGGACCGCCGATCACGGGCATGTCGACTATCCCGAATCGGCCGCTACCAGGATCGACGGCTCCAAGGAACAGGACTACACGTTCTACGGCGACAGCCGAGTGACGTTCGTCAAAGGAGACGGTGCCGCCCTCGCCCGAGAGCTTCCGGCCCGCTGGTTGCCTCTGGCGGCCGTTGCCGACTGGTGGGGCCCGGGTCCCCGCCACCCCCAGTTCGAGGCGCGGGCCCCGGACGGGGTATTGGTGGCCCACGACGGGCACATCGTCCTCCATCGCCACAGCGACAAGCGGTTGATCGGGCGTCACGGGGGGCTCAGCGACGCCGAGCGCCTCATACCGCTCCTGGTTGGG